>CAWVTK010000145.1:0-4914 GCA_963933205.1 uncultured Flavobacteriales bacterium | reverse complement strand
ATGTAAAACGCATTTTTCTTCCGAATGTGGATGAGCATACCGTAGAGAAAATGCTAGAAATTGTAAAGCAATACCCAAACAATTGTTTTGCTATGATGGGCCTTCATCCTTGCCATGTAAAATCGAAATACAAGGACGAATTAAAAACATTGAAAGCCCATTTGGATACCAATATGTTTTGTGCCGTTGGCGAGATAGGAATGGACTTGTATTGGGACAAAACATATTTAGAAGAACAAAAAGATGCTTTTAGGACTCAGATCCAATGGGCTAAAGAAAAGAAAATACCGATTGCCATTCACTGTAGAGATGCTTTTGAGGAGGTTTTTGAAATCTTAGAATCGGAAAAAAGCAACGATTTAAGAGGCATTTTTCATTGTTTTACAGGAACACTAGAACAAGCTCACAGAGCAATAGCCTTAAACCTATTTATTGGAGTAGGTGGCGTAGTAACCTTTAAGAAAGCTGGATTGGATAAAATTATTCAGCAAGTAGATTTAAAACACTTGGTTTTAGAAACGGACAGCCCTTATTTAGCCCCTACACCAAACAGAGGAAAGAGAAATGAGAGCTCTTACCTCATACATATTGCACAAAAGCTTGCAGATTTACATGACATTTCTCTTGCTGAGGTTGCAGAAATTACCACAGAAAATTCTAAAAAAATATTTGGATTTTAATATGAAGATACTACTTATATATACTGGCGGAACCATAGGAATGATTCACGATACAGAAAGTGGAGCCTATATTCCATTTGATTTTGAAAACTTACAGGAGCAAATTCCTGAACTAAACCAATTGGATTGTGAGTTAGAAGTAATTTCTTTTGACAAGAGTATAGATTCCTCAAACATGCACCCAAAAGTTTGGACGCAACTCGGAAAAACCATTGAGGATAATTACTTAAAATACGATGGTTTTGTAATACTTCATGGATCAGATACTATGGCTTATACATCCTCTGCTTTGAGTTTTATTTTAGAAAACTTGAACAAACCGGTAATTCTAACCGGCTCACAACTTCCATCCGGAGTGCCGCGTACAGATGCAAAAGAAAATTTAATTACGGCCATCGAGATTGCTACATCTACTAGAGATGGCAAACCAGAAGTACCCGAAGTAGCTGTATATTTTGAATACCAATTGTACCGCGGTAACCGAACTCATAAGGTAAATGCCGAGCATTTTGAAGCATTCGAATCGGTAAACTACCCGGCCTTGGCCGAGGCAGGAGTTCACATAAAGTTTAATCGACGCTACACTCAAAACTTAAGCGAAGAAAAGCTTATAGTTCACAAAGAATTTAACGATAATATTGGTGTTTTAAAACTATTTCCAGGAATTACAGAATCAACAGTAAACGCGGTTCTTTCGGCACCTAAAATTGAGGCTATCATTTTAGAGACCTTTGGTTCTGGAAACGCTCCTACCTACAAGTGGTTTTTGGCAGCCATAAAGAAAGCCACCACAAAAGGAATTATAATCCTAAACGTATCTCAATGCCAAGGAGGCTCTGTAGAACTTGGTCGTTACCAAACCAGTAAAGCTTTAAAAGACATGGGCGTACTTTCTGCTTTCGATATGACTTTTGAGGCAGCTTTAACTAAATTGATGTTTGTACTCGAGTATTCAAAAGACACCGATAGACGTATTCAATTAATCACCTCTAACCTCCAAGGAGAATTAAGTTCTTAGTTACAGAGCCTAAATTAAAATTGCGAATTATTCAAGGATTTAGCTAAAGCTACACCCATACTAAAACAAGCTTGTAACAAATAACCACCCGTTGGAGCATCCCAATCCAACATCTCGCCAATACAATAAGAGTGTTTTTGGTTTTTAAGTTTAAAATCGGATTCTAGAGAACTTAAATCTACTCCTCCAACCGTAGAAATAGCATCATCGATAGGAGCCGTAGCTACTAAGTCGATTTTCAAACCTTTTAGGTGTCCTATCAACAAACTCGTATCCATATAATCATTTTTAGTTACATAACTTTTAACTAAGGCAATTTGAACAGAGCTCATATTCAAGTCCTTCTTAAGGATTTCTGATGTTTTTTGATGCACAGACTGCTCAAATTTTTTCAATAAAACATCTTTACTTAGCGTAGGTTTTAAATCCACAAACACTTCTGCTTTCCCCTTAGTATTCAATAAGTCTCTTATTTGTGGGCTTAAAGCATAAATAGCATTCCCTTCTATTCCAAAGCGACTAAGTACTACTTCTCCTTTCTGACGTTTTCCCGAACAAGAAATAGCTATATTTTTTAAAGGACTACCGTTGTATTTCTCAATAAACGCTTTGTTCCAAGAAATGCCATAAGCACAGTTAGAAACCTGAAAAGGTTTGGTAAGCACACCTTCATTTTTAAATGTATTGAGCCATGACCCATCGGATCCGGTAATGCTCCAACTTTTACCACCTAAAGCAAAAATTGTAATATCAGCATTTACTTTTACAGCTCCATTAAAAACAAGACCAGCTGCATCCCAGCCCGTCCAATTATGTTGGCATTTAATGTGTACGTCCTTTTTTTTTATACACGCAAGTATTGAATTGAGTACTTCAATGGGTTTTATTCCCTTTTCGGGATAAACTCGTTTACTTGAGCCAATAAACGTAGGTATTTCTTGAGCAGATAACCAAGCTCTTAAATCTGTGTTATCAAAATTAAAAAGCACCTCATCAAGAAAAGATTCTGGAAAATAACGAGCAGCCATTTTATCGATAGACTCAGAATGACTGAGATTAAAACCTCCCTTACCTGCTACTAAAAACTTCCTACCTACCGATTTGTTTTTTTCATAAATTGTTACCTCAAACTTATCGGTGTTTATAAAAGCAGCACACATAAGTGCAGCAGGCCCTCCACCAATAATAGCAATAGACTTTTTCATGGTACAATAGTACTCTTTGTATCCATTAAAAACTAAAATAATAGCCTACAAAATTACCGACATCTATTGCGTATATTAGTGCTAGAAAAAACATTCATATGGATTTACAAAACACATTTCAATTTTTAATTGATCTAAAATTTAACAACAACCGACCTTGGTTTAACGCGAACAAAGACCGCTACTTAGCTGTAAAAAAAGACTTCGATGAATTTATTGAAACACTGATTCCTTTACTAAAAAGTCAGGACCAGAGCATCGATGTGACATCTGCAAAAGAATGTGTTTTTAGAATTTATAGAGATGCACGGTTTACCAAAAACAAAGAACCCTACAAAACCAGTTTTGGAGCACACATAAGTAAAGGAGGGCGCAAAAGCTCTTTTGCTGGTTACTACATTCACTTGGAGCCTGACAATTCTTTTATTGGAGGTGGCATATACGATCCAAGTCCAGAATTACTAAAGAATATAAGAACTCAAATACTCGAAAACACCGATGAATACAAAGCGATACTAGCTGAAAAAACCTTGAAAGCAGACTTTTCGATATTAGAAGGAGAAAAGTTAAAAATGGCTCCAAAAGGATTCCCAAAAGATTTTAAAGACATCGACTTATTAAAAAACAAACACTTTATAGTGAGTAAAAAAATAGAAAACGAAACTTGGTTTGATCTAGATTTAAAAGTCAAAATTACAAACTCATTTAAAACACAACAGAGCTTTAATACATTTTTGAATAGGGCTGTAAAAGAATAAATAATTAGATAAAAGAGCGTACAAACTACTTTCAAAACTGAAGACAATACCTTAATTTTGTAAAAAAATAAAATTCTCTATGAAACCACTAGTAAGTATAATTATGGGCAGCACTTCAGACTGGCCTGTAATGCAAAAGGCTGCAAAATTCCTTAACGACATGGAAATTCCTTTTGAAGTAAACGCTTTGTCTGCTCATCGAACACCAGAAAAAGTAGAAGCGTACGCTACTAAAGCATACCAGAATGGTATTAAGGTAATTATAGCAGGCGCAGGTGGTGCAGCCCACTTACCAGGAGTTATGGCCGCTTTTACACCCCTACCAATCATTGGAGTTCCATGCAGATCTTCAATTTCTATTGATGGTTGGGACTCAATCTTATCCATACTCCAAATGCCTCCGGGTATTCCTGTAGCCACCGTAGGTTTAGACGCCTCGCTTAATGCAGGAATTTTAGCAGCTCAAATAATTGGTGCTGGCAACGAAGAGGTCATGAAAAAAGTGATTGAATACAAAGCCTCTTTAAAAGAAAAAATTATTAAAGCGAATGAAGATCTTAGCGAATTCAAATTCGATTTTAGAGTATCTTAATATAAAAATCCCATCCTAATGATGGGATTTTATTTTTCAAACGATTTAAAAACTAGAGCATGAAAAATCTTGAAACATGGTTAAATCAGTACGGAGAAAGCCATAAAAACAAAACGAATAAGCTTATTCACTGGGTATGTGTTCCAAGTATTTTCTTTTCCATTTTAGCTCTTTTCTCCTTAATCCAAATCCCATTTTTATCGGAATGGATCCCAGCAGAATTTTCAAATTTTGCAAGCGTATTCATATTTCTAGCACTTATGTTTTACATCCGACTCTCTATTCCAATGGCACTCGGAATTGTACTATTTACCTATGTCTGCTACCAGGGAATATTTATTTTAAATGAAACAGATTACAAGTTTCAAATTTCTGCAGGCCTTTTCGTAATCGCTTGGATAGCTCAATTTGTTGGACATAAATTAGAGGGTGCTAAACCTTCTTTTTTCGAAGATTTGAAATTTTTATTAATTGGTCCAGCTTGGCTCATCTCTTTTATCTACACCAAACTTGGAATTAAATACTAACATGAAAAAAATCCTTTACTCCCTCCTAATAGTTTTTAGCACCAGCTCGGCACAAAGCGCCTACGAAATAATTAAGCGGGCAGACGAGCATCTAAGAGGTGTAAGTAATAAAGCAGAAATGACCATAGAAATTC
>CAWVTK010000144.1:0-4961 GCA_963933205.1 uncultured Flavobacteriales bacterium | reverse complement strand
TTGCCTTTCTTCCATGGGTACTACTTCGTCAATTCTAAGTGCGGTTGTATTTGCCCTCTCTGAATAGGTAAAAACATGTAGGTAGGAAACATCCAATTCGGTTAAAAATTGGTAGGTCTTTTGAAACTCTTCTTCTGTTTCACCCGGAAACCCAATGATTACGTCCACTCCAATACAACAATTGGGCATTAGAGTTTTAATAGTTTTGACCCTATTCACATACAAATCAGAAAGGTATTTCCGGCGCATGGATTTCAGCAATTTGTCGGATCCACTTTGTAATGGAATATGAAAATGTGGAACAAATTTTTCAGAGTTTGCCACATATTCTATAATGTCATTGCTAAGTAAGTTAGGCTCAATGCTCGAAATTCTAAATCGATCAATGCCCTCTACTTTATCTAATTCTTTAACCAAATCGAAAAAAGTCTCTTTATTTTCTTTTCCAAAATCACCAATGTTCACTCCTGTAAGAACTACTTCTTTAGCTCCCGTTTGAGCTACTTCTTGGGCAACTTTAATAGTCTCTAATACAGTTTTACTTCTGCTTCTTCCTCTGGCCAAAGGAATGGTACAAAAAGCACAGAAGTAATCACAACCATCTTGTATTTTCAAAAAAGTACGAGTTCGGTCGCCTTGAGAATAGGAAGGGAAAAACTCTCTTACTTCTTTTATTTTACCATAAATGGCTTCGCCATGTTCCCGTTTTTCAAGGTCGCCAAGATGTTCTATTATGTTGAATTTTTCGTTGGCTCCAAGCACCAAATCTACTCCTTCAATATTGCTTATTTCATCTGGTTTTAGCTGAGCGTAACATCCTACCACTATTACAAATGCATTGGGGTTTGTACGCAATGCTTTTCGCACTATACTTCTGCATTTTTTATCGGCGTTGTCAGTTACCGAGCAAGTGTTAATTACATAACAATTAGCTACTTCTGAGAAATCTACAGTTGCAAATCCGTCATCTTTAAATGATCGGGAAATGGTAGAAGTTTCTGCAAAATTAAGTTTGCAGCCAAGAGTATAAAATGCAACTTTTTTATTTGGATTCATGCGGGCGCAAAAGTAAGGATTGTTGAGCCCTAGAGCGGTTGGTAATTTATCGTTAAATTATTTTTTTTAGATACCAATAATTGGTATATTCGAACTTTAATACTTGAATTATGTCAAAGAATACATCCGTTTATTTAAATCCTCATTTTGAGAACTTTGTGAATGAGCAACTTGATTCTGGAAGATACAATAATGTAAGTGAGTTGATTAGAGCTGGGCTCAGGCTTTTAGAAGAAGAAAATATAAAATATAAGTCGCTTAATTTAGCTTTAGAAGAAGGTGAAAAAAGTGGATTGAACGAGAGTTTCGATTCGGATAAATTTTTGAATAAAATGCATAAGAAGTATGTGAAATAATGAAATTTTATACGCTTTCGAATCGTGTTGAAATAGATTTAGAAGAAATATGGAGATTTTCTTATGAAATGTGGTCTGTTAAGCAGGCAAACAGATATCATGAATTATTAATGAACGAAATAGAGTATTTGAGTTTAAATCAGGATACTGGAAAAAAATATGATTTTGGGAGAAAAGGATATTTTATTTCAAAAGTTAAAAGTCATATGATTTTTTACAAAAAGAAGAAAGAGAAAGGAATAGATGTGATTAGGATATTGCATCAAAGAATGGACTTAATTGCCCGAGTCTTATAATTCGAAAATCGAATATGGATAACCAAGAGAAAAACGAGTGTTTAGAATGCGGAAAACCCTTGATTGGCAGATCAGACAAAAGGTTTTGTGACGATAGTTGTCGCAACGCGAATTACAATAAGAGCAACAGATCTACCAGTAACTACATGCGAAAAGTGAATCGGATTTTGTCAAAAAACAGATTAATATTGGAAGGGCTTAACCCGAATAAAACCACGAAAGTGAGTCGCAAAAAATTGACGACAGAGGGATTTAATTTTGATTTTTACACCAACATATACCAAACAAAAAACGGGAAAACTTACTTTTTTTGTTACGATCATGGATATTTAGATTTGGGAAACGATTGGTTTGCCTTGGTAGTTAAAAAAGAATATGTATGAATACGAGAGACTTAATTCAAGAATTATATTTTAAAGGTATTGAGCCAAATGATATGTATGAGGCGCTTTTATCGAGTGACATACATTCCAGCTTTACTAAAGCTGAGGCTATTATTAATCCAGAAGTAGAAGGGGAGTTTACTTGCTACGATGGATACATTATTGGAAAAAACATCTTTTTAGAAGAGGGTTTAATGATAATCCAAGAATGGCAAGGAGTGGAGGAAGATTGGCCCAGTTATCATTTTTCAACTGTCCAATTTAAATTCAAACCATTGGATGGAGGCACACACCTTACGTTCATTCATAAAGGAATACCAACTGATATGTACGAAAGAATTTCCAATGGTTGGTACGAACACTACTGGGAGCCCTTAAAAGTTTATTTCGGAAAAGAATAATATCTCCTTATCATTTTCCCAGTTTCGTTAGGTTTTTAGCTACTACCAAGATATCATTAAATATTTGATAATCTTTGGCGTACATAATGTTCATTCTAGCTGCGTTGGATTCAGAAACGTTGTTTAGTGATTCAGAACAAGAAAGAACTCCATTTTTAATTATTGGTAAGTCGTGCAGGTTATTTCCTTTTTTATCATAACCAATCCAACTTTTTTGACCAAATAAAACCTCAAAAATGTTTTTTATATAGCCGCTTTTATTTTTTTCAAAAAGTAGTAATACAGGAAAAAGCACAATAAATAAAAGCGTTAAAGTCAAGTCTAAAACTCGTTTTATTCTCAAGTTTTTGGCTTTTGTAATTGAATTTATATTTAAGACAGAATAAAGTTCTCCCGATGTATTTATGGAATTACTTCCAATGACAAAAAGACTTTCTGGTGGTGCAATTTTAAAATCTAAAGCCTTATTATCCAATTGGCTCATTTGCTCAATAATGTTTGCGCTACTTACATTTTCGGCACAAAAAATAATTTCCTCAATGCGAAAAATTTTGGAAATTTCACGCAATTGGCGCATGTTTCCAACAAAACCTTCAGGGAGATTTTCTGCTGGACTTGGCAACACCTTGGCAATAAATTCAGGCTGAATAATAGTCTGTTTTAAAAGATCAATTACTCGCCTTATTTCATCTTCAGACCCGACAATGGCAAAACGTCTTTTAGTAATATTACCCAATTTGAATCCACCTATTTTACTCCAATGTAAGAGGTATCGAATCACAATACCGATTAGAACTGTAGAGAGAGTTCCAAGTAAAATAATAATTCGAGAAAATCGGTAAGACTCTGGAAGTAAGCTATATAGAATAAGGAGGATAGCAGTTCCGGCCAGAGTGCCAATAAAGTAATTTTTAATTAAAACAGGCCTATCGTATGCTCCACTAAAAAACAGGCTTGTTACCCATGTCAAACTATAAATTGGTAATAAAAGTTGGTACAATTCTGTTGGTGTTTCAATTCCCGTATAAGAATTATGGGCCAAAACAAGCCCAAATAACCCAATCAATATTGCTGTAAAATCGAGAATGGCTAAAAAACCTTTTCTAAAAAAATTGGTGAATAAGGTAATAGAAGCTCTGAAGTAAATGGCCAGGTTTATTAGTATTCCAAAGAGTTGCGCATTTTTTGTAGAAAAATGTTTTTTGGCGAAAATGACCATTGCTCGGTAAAAAACAAACACATAGTTTACACTCGATTTTTTTGTGCTTTCTCCTTTATAATGGATTATTTGAGTCCCAGGAAAATAGTAATTATTGTAACCACCAAGTTGTATACGATAGGAGAGATCTATGTCTTCTCCATACATGAAGAAGGTTTCGTCCAGAAGCCCAATTTTGTCTAATACTGTTTTTCGAAGTAACATAAATGCACCAGAAAGCACATCGACTTCATGGGTTTTATCTGCGTCTAAATAGGTTAAATGATACCTTCCAAATCGTCGCGAGTTTGGAAATAACTTGGCAAGACCAAACATTTTGTAAAATGCAACTTCTGGGGTTGGTAATCCACGTTTAGATTCGGGCAGAAAAAAGCCTTTACCATCCATCATTTTAACGCCCAATCCACCAGCGTCGTTATGGTTGTCCATAAACTGAATTACCTTTTCAAAAGTATCTTCTTCTACAAGCGTATCTGGGTTTAACAAAAGAATATACTCTCCTTTTGCTTGTTCAATCCCAAGGTTATTTCCTTTAGAAAAACCTAAATTTTTATCCGAAGCAATTAATTGAATTTTCGGAAATTTCTCTTGCATCATTTCGACTGATCCGTCTAATGAATGATTATCAACCACAATCACCTCACCTTCTACTTTAGATAGAGCTTTTTGTACAGAGATTAAACACTGTTCTATAAAGTGTTTAACGTTGTAATTGACAATTATGACAGAGAGTTTCAATAAGAAAATTTGGGCGAAAGTACATTAACGAAAGCAGAATTGGGATATTGTTAATTCATTTGCTTAACAAACCAGGGTTAAATTTTTCGAATAGAAAAACCCCAAAAAGGAGTATCCCAAAAAGATACATTAGTTCTTCAAGTGGAAAACCAACTACAAAAAAACCTTGAGTTTCTAAGGAGTTGTATTTGAATATAACAGTTTCAAAAAAGTATCCTGATACTATAAGTTGTAAAAAGGTGCAAGGCATTCCAATTGTCCAAAATGTGAAAAGGAAAGATGAAGACCATTTTGGCGTAAAAACAAATAAGTAAAGAAGAGATACATTAAAAATAATGGAGGCTAAAAGTGTATGCCAATCGCACCAATTTATATAACTCATTGGTAAAGAAAGAGCCAGAAGTAGAACGAATAAAACTCGAATTAGTCCTGTTTTAAATCGGAAGTTGGTATGCTTCTTAATCCAAATGAAGATCAATAGAGTGGAGGTGAGGACTGCTAAAATTTGAATT
>CAWVTK010000143.1:0-5087 GCA_963933205.1 uncultured Flavobacteriales bacterium | reverse complement strand
ATCATAGTCTCGTCGGTTACCAGGCCTGCGTATCCACCTAAGGCATCAATCTCTCGTATAATTTGCCCTTTAGCTACTCCTCCCATCGCTGGGTTGCACGACATTTGCGCTATGGTATCCATACTCATCGTAGCCAATAGGGTTTTTGCTCCTAGGTTAGCTGCTGCTGCTGCAGCTTCGCACCCTGCATGCCCACCCCCTACTACAATTACATCGTATTCTTCTTGAAACATACTTGGGTTCCACGTGGAACAATTTAAGTTTACTCAGCAATTAACATGCTAAATAACTGATTATTAATGTTTTAAACCTTAAGTTTTAAGTAGTAATCCTCTTTACTTCTCATAAGTAAAGCCTGTTCTTCTGTTTTGTCTTCGTATCCGCATAAATGAAGTAGTCCATGAATGAGTACTCTGCTAAGCTCGTTTTCAAAACCATCCTTGTACTCTATTGCATTTTCGGCCACTCTTTCTGTGCTAATGTATATGTCGCCTATGAGCTCGTCTCCAACACTGTAATCAAAGGTTATGATGTCTGTATAGGTGTCGTGTTTAAGAAACTCTAGGTTTATTTTAATCAAATAGGCATCGTCGCAAAAAATATAGTTTAGCGCGCCAATTGTTTTACCTTCTTTTTGAGCTGATGCATTAAACCAATCGATAATACGCTGTTGGTTTTCTAATGTAAACTCTCCTTCGGAGTGAAATTCTATTTGTGACTCGCTCATTAGTTTTGCTCAATGTTTTGAAAGTAATCTTTTACTTTTTCTTTATAATAAGGCCTCAGTTTTGTTGGTATTGTTTTGAGTAATTCAGCTTGTTTTAGTTTTGTCCTTTTATATTCTTCTAGTAAGTCTTGAATTTGATGAGGAATTTGTTTGGCCTCTTTTGCTTCTCTTTTTTCTTCCTTATCCCTTTCCTGATCGGCATTTTCAGCTTCCAAAAGGTGTTCAATTATTTGGTTTTGTCTGTTCAGAGTTTCTTGCGTAATGTTGTCGTTTGCAATGTCTTCTTCTGTTTGCTCCATCTTGTCTATTGCATCTCGTAGTCCCTCGGCATTCCCATTTTCAGACTCTTCAATTTTATCTGCCATTTCTTGTAACTGCTTTCGAACCATCTCTTGTCTGCCCATCATTTTCGCCAATTCTTTTCCTTGGCCCGGTTTAGGTTTAGGTTTTTCTCCTTTTTTTCCATCCTTGCCTTTCTTCATTTTTTCGAGCTGTTCCTTTAGTTTTTTCTGCATCTTTTTAAGGTCGCTAGGCTTCGGATTTCCAGAACCCGGTTTATTGCATTGTTGTTCTCCAGGTGTTTTTTTGGCTAGATCTTCTTGCATGGCCTGTAGTACTTCGCTTAGCATAAGAGCCAGATTGTTAGCAGCGGTCATTACCAATTGTTGTTCTTCTAGCGCTTTGTTTGTTTCGCGTTCTGCCATATTGGCTAAAGATTTCCCAAAGTTGTTTGTAATGGCACTCATTTCTCTGTTAATTGTGGCTTTAATTTGAACTTGCCTTTTGCTTAGTGCGTATAGAGAGTCTTCTAGAATTTTTGAATCGTCGCTAAGCTTGTTTTGCCAGTGGATAAGATTGACGTACTCAGGGTCATTTTTATTCGTTTCTGCCAAGTCGGATAAAAGTTCTTCCTCGTCAATGGAGAGGTCTACCAAGTTTTCTAATATTTGCCTTAGAGTTTCCATGTCTTCTGCTGG
Source organism: uncultured Flavobacteriales bacterium (assembly GCA_963933205.1). Taxonomy (GTDB): domain Bacteria; phylum Bacteroidota; class Bacteroidia; order Flavobacteriales; family UBA7430; genus UBA6772. The sequence goes on along the minus strand of CAWVTK010000143.1, from coordinate 3,383 downwards.
AGCACTATCGCTTGCTTGTTGTTGTGCTTGTTCCAATTGCTCTTTTAAATCGTCCATCTTATCCATGGCTTTTTGCTGAGATTCAGATGTTTTTTTCCGTTTCTTATTTTCGGAATTCTCTTTACTATCCTCCATCTCCTGCTCTATAGATTCTTGGAGTTCTTTAATTTCTTCCAAGTTTTCTTGTTTCTCTAGCGCATCATTTTTTTCTTGCAACTCATCTAGTTCTTCTGATAACTTTTTAAACTCTTCATTTAATTTTTGTTGCTCTTCGGTTATCGTTTCTTGTTCTTTTGTTTTTTCTTTATTATCGGTTTGGAGTTCTTTTTGCTTGTCTTTTAGTTCTTTTAACTTTTCTAGACTTTCCTCTAGCGCTTGTTCGAACTCAAATTTCTTGAGCAGCTCCAAATTCCTATCCAGTTCTTTTTCTAAATCCTCATTACTCATTTGAAGTTCTTCGAGTTTTTCCATCCATTCGTCGGTTTTCATTTCTTCCATGAGTTTTTCCATCTCATCGAAAAGTTCCCGCATATCTTCAGTCATCAACTCTTCCATCAATTCCTCGAGCTGTTTTTGTTTGTCTAAAATTCGTTTGTCCTCATCAGAAAACTCATTGAGCATCGCATTTTTTTCTTTGTTTTTTTTTGCGATTTCATCTATATTTTTTTCCAGTTTTTTCTGTTTTTCTAAAACCTCATTTACCCTTTGCTGATCTTCCCAGTTTAGTTCTTTTTTGTCTAGCAACTTTTTTCTTAGCTCTTCAAAATTCTCCTGAATTTCTTTGGCAAGTTCTACGTTTTCTTCCAAATCTTTTTTCAGCTCATCTGTTTTTTCAGCTTGCAGTTCTTGCAGCTGCTCTTTGCTAGGCGCTTTAAACTCAAAGTTTCTACTTCTGCTTGTTTTTGGCTTGTTTACAGCATCGTTATCAGACACTTCAAAATAGTATTCAAGTTCATCTCCCTCATTAAAATCAATAGTATTCATATCAAAAATGAAAAAGAAGTTGTCAGTCTTTAGATTTTTATCAAATTTTATGGGCACAATACTGTCCCAGTTATTGTTGGTTTTAGTAATTACAAACTGAAGCTTGCTAAACCCATAATCGTCTTTAATTTGACCTTTAAAATAGCGTAATTTTAGTGTGGTGGAATCTACTACCTCGCTTGCATCTACAATTGGATGTCCATCTTTAAGGACCTTAAATAAATAGCTTACCGAATCTACTGTATTTACCAAGGCGTTAGACGGGAGTAGTGTGTAGTCTTTTGTTTCTTTTGCTGTTTTATTGAGGGTAAATTTATTTTTTATCAACTCTTTTGCTTCCAGCTCTTTTTCTCCCCACAACACAAAAAACTGGTCTGTATTTGATGTAAAAAAACTCCATTCGGCCTTTGTTCCTTCAGGAACGAGAACCTCCCCAATGTTTTCGAATGTTTCGTTTTGCTTTTGCGTATACTTTGGGTAGGTAAGTTTTAAATTAAAATTAAGCAAACTTGGGGCGGCCAATACATTTAAATTGTGTGTTGTAGAATACAGTCCTCCCGCATTAAATTTTAACTTTTTAGAGCTTTGTATATTCGTAAAAGTATAGTCAAACTCATGATTGGCTCGCTTGGTCATTTTAATCGCAATGCCGTTTAGCTCTATGTATGCATCCGTGGGTATTTCGTCCCCTTGTAATTTAAGTGTGATTTTGTAGTTTTGATTTTGCACGCATTCCAAGGCCTCATTTTGTATAATAAACTCAAATGGAGCATCTGCGATATATTCTGTGTTATAGTCCATAATTCTGGCAGAGCTTTCTGTTATAATAGCCTCGCTGTCTGCCAAAATAAATCCACTAAATATAAAAACGGGAATCAAGGCATATTTTAAGTAACGCTTATTTTCTATAAAACGAACTGCTTTAACAAACTGTACAGGCTTTAAGTCCTGCGATTTTTGGTTTATACTCGCCTCTAGCAGACTTAAACTCGAGCTGTTTTGCTCTTTAAGTTGAAGTACATTTAAAAGCTTGTCTGCAACATCAGGAAATTGAGCTCCTATTATTTTTGCAGCTTCTTTGTCGCTTAAACGCTTTCCTAATTTAATTAATTTTAAAATGGGAACAAGAATCCATACAACGATGATGCATGCAGATAGTGTTGAGAACAGCCAAAATAAAACGGTGCGTGTAAGGGTGTTAAATCTTCCGAAATGCTCTAACAAGGCAAAAGAAATAATTCCGATTGCCAAAAGACTAAAGCTTACTATTAAACCTCTTATAAGAAGGTTTTGGTAATATTTTTGGGTAAAAGCTCGTAGCTTACTAATTAGTATGGTATAGGCGTTTTGCATAGCACAAAAGTAAGGTATTATATTAAAAAGAACAGAGAAGATAAATATTTGACTTCTTTTAACAAAGCGTCGTTTTGATTGCTGATCGCTCTAAGCCAATTTATATTTAAATTTGTACCCTGAGAACTCCTTCAGGTGAATACTTGAATGCCCAGATTTACTAAGTTAAATGTCCTTGAAAGACTTTAGTGTTTTAATGTACACCTTATTCTTGACGGTTTTTTTCTGAGTTTATTGAGTTATGGAGCAAATCTCTTGAGCAAATCATCATTTTTTTCATTTAAAACTCATTAAATTATTTTGAAGTCTTCAATTTAATAATTTGTAATTTTGCACCTCAAAATTTATCTAGAGATGGAAAATAGACGTGTTAGAGTACGATTTGCCCCAAGTCCTACAGGCCCTTTACATATGGGTGGTGTAAGAACAGCGCTTTACAACTATTTGTTTGCAAAAAAACACGGAGGAGATTTTTTGCTGCGAATTGAAGATACAGATCAAGCTCGATACGTACCTGGAGCAGAGGAATATGTGGTTGATGCCCTCAATTGGTGTGGCATGAAAATAGACGAGGGGGCTTCTGTAGGAGGTCCTAACGGACCTTACCGTCAATCTGAGCGAAAGCCTATGTATAGAAAGTATGCAGATCAGCTTATAGAAGCCGGACATGCGTATTATGCTTTTGATACACCAGAGGAGCTAAGCGAAATGCGTGAACGCTTAAAATCTGCAGGAATGGCTGCTCCGCAATACAATGCTGTAACTCGAAGTGGCATGCAAAACTCTTTAACTTTATCTGCCGAGGAAGTAGACAAACGTTTGGCTGCTGGCGATGCTTATATTGTTCGTGTAAAAATGCCTCGTAACGAAGAGGTGAAATTTGAAGACTGTATTCGCGGTTGGGTTTGTGTTAACACCAATAATTTAGACGACAAAGTTTTGTTTAAATCTGACGGCATGCCTACCTATCACTTAGCAAATGTAGTAGACGATTATTTAATGAACATCTCTCATGTTATACGAGGTGAAGAATGGTTGCCATCGGC
>CAWVTK010000142.1:0-5116 GCA_963933205.1 uncultured Flavobacteriales bacterium | reverse complement strand
GATTTGGGAACAAGCAAAAAATGATCAATCACAAACTCAAGAGCGTTTAACTTTGGCACATCTTTCTGCTCAAAGTGAATTTATAAGTGCCATTAGTGATTACAATCACCAGGAGAATAATTTAGCGCTATCAAAAAAGATTTACGAAAAAACTTTAGCCAAATATAAAGAAGGGTTAATTAGTAGCCTGGAACTTTCGCAGGCAGGAACTGAGTACTTAAATACCAATACAAATTTCTCGAAGAACATTTACGACCTTTTAATTAAAAACCTGAACTACCAACGTTCGTTAGGAAAATAAAGATGAAAAAACTAGTTATACTATTTTGCACAGCAGCCTTCGTTTTAACTTCTTGTGGAGACCAAGGAGTAAGTATCGAGGAAAAACAAAACAAATTACAGGCATTAAAATCTGAGATGGTTACATTAAAAGGAACCATAAACAGTCTTGAAAAAGAATTGGTTGGCTCAGAGATCATCCAAAAAGCATTGAGTGTTCCTGTTCGGGTTAAAACACTCGTGGGGGAAAGCTTTCATCATTATATAGAACAGCCAGGAACTGTAAGTTCCAAAGAAAACGTTTTGGTAAGTGCCGAAATGGGAGGCTTAATAACCGGAATATTTGCAAAAGAAGGAGATTGGGTAAAAGCAGGAACTACTATAATAGAGCTCGATTCTGAAATAATGCAAAACAATTTAGATGAATTGGAATTTGTATTAGCTTTAGCAAAAACAACTTTTGAAAGACAGGAACGTTTGTGGGCACAAGAGATTGGCTCAGAGCTGCAGTTCTTACAAGTTAAAAACAATTACCTCTCTTTAAAAAATAAGTTTGCAGCTACCAAAGCACAGCTAAAAAAACTGAATGTATCGGCTCCAATAAGCGGAACTTTAGAAGAGATTTACTTAAACACCGGAGAGTTAGCCGCTCCTGGTATTGCTGCTTTTAGAATAGTTAATGCAGAAAACGTACTGATAGAGGCTGATGTAGCAGAGAAATATTCTAATATTTTAAAGAAAAAAACACCTGTAACCATACATTTCAAATCTTTAGGAACCTCCCGAAATGCACATTTAAACTTTATAGGACAGGTGATAAATCCTGCAAACAGAACATTTAAAGTAAATATTGAACTCAACAACGCTGAGGGAACATTGAAACCCAATGCAGTTGCCTCCTTAGAAATTAGAGATTTTAGCTCAAACGAGGCTTTGGTTGTACCCTCTCAAATTGTTAAAAAAGACATGAGAGGCGATTACTTATACATTTCTGACAAAGGTATAGCAAAGAAAAAGTACATAAAGCTCGGACTCTCTCATTCAGATAAATCGATGATACTAGAAGGATTGAACCTAGGAGATATTATTATTGTTGATGGATACAATGAGCTTGTAAGTGGAAGTAAATTAGACATTAAAGAGTAAGGCTATGAAAGAAAAAACAAGAAGTTTCGGGCTTACAAACCTATCTCTGAAAAACAAAACCTCGGTATTTATTCTTACCGCTTTACTTACTCTTTTTGGTTTGTATTCTTATAACAATATGCCAAAATCTTTGTTTCCAGACATTGTAATGCCTACAATTATGGTGCAAACTGTTTACCCAGGTAATTCTCCAGCTGATATTGAGAATTTAATAACCAGACCCCTAGAAAAGCAAATTAAGTCGGTTAAAGGAATAAAGAATTTAAGCTCTAATTCGGTTCAAGACAACTCTAGTATTATTGTAGAATTTAATACCGATGTAGAAGTTAAAGTAGCTTTACAAGATGTGAAAGATGCGGTAGACAAGGCCAAAAGAGATCTTCCAACAGACCTAGATTTGGAGCCTATGGTAATGGATATTGACTTTTCTGAATTCCCTATTCTTAACATAAACCTCTCTGGAGATTTTAGTTTAGATGATTTAAAGATTTATGCCGAGGAGTTACAAGATAAAATAGAATCTCTTACTGAGATTTCCAAGGTCGACATAACAGGACTATTAAATAGAGAAATTACCATAAAGACAGATCTCCATAAAATGGAAAGCAATGAGGTCAGTTTTAGAGACATTGAGGATGCAATCGATTTCGAGAACATTTCAATTGCTGGTGGAGACATCTTACTAGGAAAATCTAGAAGATCGGTGCGAACAGACGCCGAATTTAAAAAAGCTGCGGAGATCGAAAATATCATTGTAAAAAGCGAAAATGGTAACATCGTATACTTAAAAGACATTGCACAGGTAGTAGATGGATACGAAGAGCGAAAAAGCTATGCGCGTTTAGACAGAAAACCAGTTGTATCTTTAAATGTAGTTAAAAAAAGTGGCGAAAACTTATTAGAGGCAACCGATCAAATAATGGAAATTTTAGAAGCGGCCAAAGCATCTCAAATTATTCCTAAAACTTTAGAGATTTCGATCACTAACGATCAGTCCGAGCAAACGAGGAAGCAATTAGAGAACTTAGAAAATAGCATTGTTTTTGGAGTGATTTTAGTGATACTGGTTTTGTTGTTTTTCCTGGGATTAAGAAATGCCTTTTTTGTTGGCTTGGCAATTCCATTGTCCATGTTTATTAGCTTTGTTATTTTGGGTGCTATGGGCACAACCATGAATATGATTGTGCTTTTTGCACTTATACTCGCTTTGGGTATGCTGGTAGACAATGCTATTGTGGTTATAGAAAACATTCATCGTTTGTACAACGTGGAAGGCTTGAGTAAATTTGAAGCTGCTAAAAAAGGAGTTGGCGAAATTGCAGTTCCAATTATATCTTCTACGGCCACTACCCTAGCGGCATTTTTTCCCTTATTGTTTTGGGACGATATGATGGGCGAATTTATGGGCTACATACCCATGACCTTAATTATAGTTTTAGGTTCTTCACTTTTTGTAGCATTAATCATAAATCCAGTAGTAGCATCAACCTTTATTGTAAAAGACAATAGAGACCAGACGAACCTAAGCAAAGTCGCTAAAATAACTTCTGGTTTACTTATTATTGCAGCATTCTTCTACGTTAGAGGAAATGTATTTATGGGTTCTTTAATGCTCACTTTTGCATTACTTACTTTGTTGAATAGGTTTGTTTTAAGCCCCATATCTTATTGGTTTCAGGATAGTTTATTGGTTCGATTTGAGCGTTTTTATGCCAACACATTAAAATGGGCTCTCCATGGATTAAGGCCACTTTTACTTCTTGGATTTACCGGAGTCTTACTTTTTTCTTCAATAGGCTTGTTCGTTTTTAAAACTCCAAACGTGGAAATGTTTCCAGTAAATGAACCCAAGTATGTAAATGTATTTGTAGCCTTACCCATTGGATCGGATGTTACTGTAACCGACTCTATTGCCAAACTTGTGGAAGAAGAAATTTTTACTATTCTTGAACCGTTTAATCAAGCTGTTTCGTCTGTAATGACCAATGTAGGAGCCGGAACAACAGATCCAAACGAGATTGGAGGTGGTGCCGGTATAACACCTAATAAAGCCCGAATTACTATAAATTTTAAAGAATATGAATATCGGGATGGAATAAGTACCGGAGAAATCATGAAATCAATTAGCTCAAATATACAGAAGATTCCGGGCGTTGATATTAGCATAGATAAAAACCGAGACGGCCCTCCAATGGGAAAACCAATTAATATAGAAATTAGGGGAGAAAAGTTTGAAGAACTTTTAGCCATTTCAGAAAATATTAAAGGCATCATTGAAAATGCGGCTATAGAAGGAATTGAAAAACTTAAGGTTGATTTAGAATTAAGTAAGCCCGAACTGTTGGTTAACATAGACCGCGATCAAGCAAGAAGGTTAGGTGTTTCTACAGTACAAGTTGCCAGCACCATTCGCACCGCTTTATTTGGTAAAGAAATATCTAAATTTAAAGAGGGCGAAGATGAGCACCCAATTGTTTTACGTTTAGACGATGAGTACCGTTATAGTTTACCTGCACTCATGAACCAGAAAATTACATTTAGGTCGCAATCCGATGGGCAAATAAAACAAATTCCTATTTCTACAATAGCTAGTTATTCTTACAATAATACCTTTGGCTCGGTAAATAGAAAGGATATGAAACGTCAGGTTACCATTTATTCTAATGTAGTAGAAGGGTATAATGAGAACTTAATAAACGAGCAGTTAAAACAGTTGTTAACAGATAAAACACTTCCTCCTGGTTATGAGTTGCAGTTTACAGGTAAACAGAAAGAACAAGAACAAACTCAGGATTTTTTATCGAAAGCTCTCTTAATTGCAATAGCACTTATTGCTCTTATTTTAGTAAGTCAATTTAATTCGGCTATAAAACCATTTATAATTATTTTAACCGTGGTATTTAGCACCATAGGGGTGTTTTTTGGCTTGGCTTTATTTAATATGGACTTTGTTATTATTATGACGGGTATCGGAATAGTTTCCTTAGCAGGTATAGTAGTTAATAACGCAATTGTATTAATCGATTATATAGATTTACTAAAGATTCGAAAGCGAAAAGAATTAAAACTCGAAGAAGACACTCCACTAGCTAGTGATCTGGCGATGAAGTGTATTGAGGAAGGTGGACAAAAACGTTTAAGACCCGTATTACTTACCGCTATTACTACTATTTTGGGCCTTTTACCAATGGCTACTGGAATGAATATTAACTTCTATACCTTGCTAACAGAATTGGATGCTAAAATTTTCTTTGGAGGAGACAATGCAACACTTTGGGGGCCTATGGCTTGGACGGTAATCTTTGGGCTTACCTTTGCTACCTTCTTAACTTTAATTATTGTGCCGGTGATGTATTTACTTGCAGATAGGGTTAAAAATAAAATGATGAAAATAATGTCATAAAGTTTCGACAAAAGTTTTGAATTCGATTGAATTAATTACTTTTGTGGAACAATTGCTAACGTAGCTCAGCTGGTAGAGCACATCCTTGGTAGGGATGAGGTCGTCGGTTCGAGTCCGATCGTCAGCTCAAAAGCATCACTTCCTAGAAGTGATGCTTTTTTTATTAATTGTCTTTTGGTATTTTAAGATTCGATTGTAAATTAACAAACAAGCACCAAGTAAATAAGACTGCTGTTTTAACTAATCGATTTGTTTATTGGAAAGTCAAAATCTGTAGAGAATTCCTAG
>CAWVTK010000141.1:0-5153 GCA_963933205.1 uncultured Flavobacteriales bacterium | reverse complement strand
ATCATTTTGTTTTCAAGATTCTCCTCGTCGTGCGCACTCTATTGCTGCACAGGGTGGAATTAACGCTGCAAAAAATTACCAAAACGACGGCGACAGTACTTACCGATTGTTTTACGATACTGTAAAAGGTGGAGATTACCGTTCGCGCGAAGCAAACGTGTATCGACTGGCAGAGGTTTCTGCTAATATCATCGATCAATGTGTGGCACAAGGAGTTCCTTTTGCCCGCGAGTATGGTGGACTTTTAGACAACCGCTCTTTTGGTGGAGTACAGGTACAACGTACTTTTTATGCAAAAGGACAAACCGGACAGCAATTATTAATTGGTGCATATCAAGCATTAAGCCGTCAGATTCATAAAGGAACGGTTACGATGTACAACCGCCATGAAATGATGGAAGTTGTAAAAATAGACGGTAAAGCCCGTGGTATTATTGCACGTAATTTAATTACAGGAGCTGTAGAAAGACATGCTGCACACGCAGTAGTTATTGCTTCTGGAGGTTACGGAAATGTATATTTCCTTTCTACCAATGCTATGGGCTCTAACGTAACCGCAGCATGGAAATCTTACAAAAGTGGTGCGCATTTTGCCAATTCTTGTTTCGTTCAAATTCATCCAACATGTATCCCTGTTACTGGAGATCATCAATCGAAACTGACTTTGATGTCGGAGTCGCTTCGTAACGACGGACGTATTTGGGTTCCCAAGAAAAAAGAAGACGCAAAAGCAATTGCAAACGGAGAAAAAACAGCTTTAGATATAGCTGAAGACGATAGAGATTATTACCTCGAAAGAAGATATCCAGCCTTCGGGAACTTAGTACCTCGCGATGTTGCCTCGCGCGCATCCAAGGAAAGATGTGATGCGGGTTACGGAGTAAATAAAGCTGGACAAGCGGTATTTTTAGATTTTTCTGCGGCGATAAACCGCTTAGGAAAAGAAGCTGTTGAAGCTCGTTACGGAAATTTATTTCAAATGTACGAGAAGATTACTGCTGAGAACCCGTACGTAATGCCCATGAAAATATACCCAGCAATACACTACACAATGGGTGGCGTATGGGTAGACTATAACTTACAAACAACCGTACCTGGTTTGTTTTCGGCCGGAGAGGCTAACTTTTCTGACCACGGTGCAAACCGATTGGGTGCCTCTGCTTTAATGCAAGGTTTAGCCGATGGTTACTTCGTATTGCCTTACACCATTTCTAATTACCTAGCAGACGATATCAGTACTGGAGAAATTTCTACAGACCACGCATCCTTTGAGCAATCGGAGAAAAACGTGAAAGAGCGTTTGGATTTCTTTATGAGCAATAAAGGATCTAAAACAGTAGATCATTTTCACAAACGATTGGGTAAGGTGATGTGGGAAAAATGTGGAATGTCTAGAAGCAAAGAGGGTCTTGAAGAGGCACTTGCTGAAATTAAAGCCATACGCGAAGAGTTTTGGAAAGAAGTAAAAGTTCCTGGAGTTCAAACCAGTTTAAATCAGGAATTAGAAAAAGCAGGACGTGTTGCCGATTTTATTGAGTTAGGAGAGCTGATGTGTCACGATGCCTTGAGCCGTGAAGAATCTTGTGGAGGTCACTTCCGCGAGGAGCATCAAACTCCCGAAGGAGAAGCACTGCGTAACGATAAGGAATACTCTTACGTTGCCGCTTGGAAATACAAAGGTGAAAACGAAACACCTGAGCTTCTTAAGGAAGACTTGAAGTTCGAAAATATTGAGTTGAAACAAAGAAGCTACAAATAATGGCTGGTATGAATCTTACACTTAAAGTTTGGCGTCAAAAAGGCGCTAAAGACAAAGGACGTATTGTGGAATACAAAATGTCTGCTATTTCTCCCGACATGTCTTTCTTGGAAATGATGGACGTGTTAAACGAGAAACTTATTCTAAAAGGAGAGGTACCTGTAGCTTTCGATCACGATTGTCGTGAAGGAATCTGTGGATCTTGCTCCATGTACATTAACGGAGAGCCACATGGTCCAGAAAATTTAATTACTACCTGCCAGTTGCACATGCGTTCTTTTAAAGATGGCGACACCATCTATATAGAACCTTGGAGAGCTGCTGCATTTCCTGTAGTTAAAGATTTAGTAGTAGACCGTAGTGCCTTTGATGCAATTATTCAGGTTGGAGGTTACGTTTCGGTAAACACTTCCGGAAATACACAAGATGCAAACTCCTTACCCGTTCGTAAAGCAGATGCAGACAAAGCATTTGATGCAGCAACTTGTATTGGTTGTGGTGCTTGTGTGGCCACTTGTAAAAACTCTTCTGCAATGCTCTTTACCTCCGCTAAAATATCGCACCTAGCACACTTACCTCAAGGTAAGGTTGAGGCCCAAGAACGCGCTTTAAATATGGTTGCAAAGATGGATGAGCTAGGCTTTGGGAATTGCACAAATACAGGAGACTGTGAAGCACAATGTCCTAAAGGAATTTCTTTAGACAATATAGCCCTAATGAACCGCGAATTTTTATCGGCTTCCGTTAAGTCCGAAAAATAGAGATACTAAACCAAAAAAAGCCGCTCGAAATTCGAGCGGCTTTTTTTTTGATTTATTTTAGAAGCCTAAAAATAAATTTTGCAGTCGAAATGTAAAAAGTAAATTCAATTGATAAAATTGAAAAACTGCTGCGAAATAGCGAAACCAAATTTACTTTTTACAAATCTTCTGCTAAAACCATCTTACAGAAACAAAAGTAAAAACATATTTTGTCTTTAATCTTAAGAGGGCGTTAACAAAAGTTAATTTAGGTTAGTATAAAACAAATAATCTATGCGAGTATTTTTATATCTTGCTTGCATGAAGATTAGCCTAGAATACAAGCAAAAAACATGGTCTGCCGACCTCGGTATGCCCCTAGACATTTCTATACCTATGTTTGCCTCAGAAGCGAGCGTTCGTGCCTGGTATGTCGATCCTTTAACAATAGAGCCTGTTCGAATGGGCGATTGGGTAGGAGCCGTTTCCGCTGGTGGCTCGGTAAACTTTAATACCATTTCTTTTAATCCGCACGGCCATGGCACACATACCGAGTGCTACGGACACATAAGTAAGCAAGCAGTTAGTGTAAATAAATTAGTTCAGCAGTTTGCTTTTGTGGCCAAATTAGTAACAGTACAGCCTCACGTTTTAGAAAACGGAGATCGCATCATTCTTTTAGAGCAGCTCAAAGACTTGTTTGTTGACGATTTACCCAAGGCAATTGTTATTCGTACAAGCCCTAATGATTTAGATAAACTCATTAAAAATTACTCCAATACCAATCCAACCTACCTGCATCATCAAGCAGCTACTTGGTTAAGAGAACAAGGAGTGGAGCAATTGCTCATCGATACACCTTCGGTAGATAGAGAAGAAGACGAAGGGAATTTATTGGCACACAAGGCTTTTTGGAATTATCCGGAAAAACCAAGAACCAAGGCTTTTATAACAGAGCTTATTTACGTTCCTAATTCTGTTTCCGATGGACTGTATTTACTGCACCTAAGCTTTGCTTCTTTCGAAAACGATGCAGCTCCAAGCAAGCCCATTCTTTATGCCATGCATCGCTAAAGGCATCTAAATTAAAAGTTTTTTTTTAAGTACTCGTAACCTAATACGTATTATATTTGTTACAAATATAAATAGATGAATATTATACTTACTGGTGTTACCGGAACCTTGGGTTCTCAGGTTTTTTACGAATTAGTACAGCAAAAATCTGTAAAAAAAATAATACTTTTAGTGCGCTCAAAAGGAGCTTTTAGCATTAAAAATCGCTTAAATAGTGTTTTAACAAACGCAGCTGCGCCAGCTTTTGTGCTAGAGAATACAGAAGCAATTTTGCAAAAGTTGAGCATCTTCGAAACTCCCGAGTTTTTGAAACCCGAAGCCTACCTAAATCCATCAGAATGCACTTATTTTATCCATTCTGCCGGTTGCGTAAACCTCAGCACCGATTCTTCTCAAAAAGACCTGTTATTTCAAGAAAACTTAGAGTTTACCAAAACTATTTTTAAAGCCTTTTCTTCTTACCTCACAAAGTTTACCTACATAAGCACCGCATTTAGTATTGGCGATGTAGGAGGCTTGCTGGACAACGACTACCACAACAGAGCACCAAACTACCGTAATTACTACGAGGCATCTAAACATGCCACCGAAAAATTCTTGAGAAAAGAAGAAGGTAAAACAGGAATTAAAATTCAAATACTAAGACCCAGTGTGCTGGGCGGAAACATTTTCAAAACCTCCAAGTATTTCATCTCTAAATACATGGTTTATTATTTGATCGGACGTTTTTTTTACAAGAATCCGCTTGGGCATAGCAACTCCATTCGTTTGGCTTTAAATACCAAAACAGGCTTAAACATTGTTCCTGTAGATTATGCTGCCAAAGTAATAGCAAAGGTATTTACCAAAAACATAGCGCAGTTAAACATTGTGCAAAGCAAAAGCACAAATGTAGGAGTTGGTATGAAGCGTATTGCAGAAGCCGTGGGTTTTACCAAATACAGTTTTGTAAATACCACAGATTGTAATTTTGTGCTGGATGCAAAAAATAAGTTCGAAGAAATTTACTACCGCAGCATTGGTTTGCATCTTAACAGATACCTCACTTCGGCTCCTTACGAGTTCGATACCGCTCTTTTGGAGTCTATTGTACCCATGCCTTTGTACAATGTAGAGGACTACCTTAGCAAAACCATTTGTTACGCAAAAAACCATAATTTTAAAAGTGCTTGGTAGTTAATGTATTTACTATTCTAATTTAAAACGAGAAGCTTTTTAGGGCATACCTGCTAAATTTTAGCAAAATCGAACACATGTACCATTTTATATATGTTTTCTTGATTCTGTTAAATATTCGGCTTACTTTTGTTTTTTGGTTAAATATAAAAATGTATAATTAGATGAATAATAGCTATGAGTATACTAAAACTTAAAGACAGAATAGACCATTTTGATTATTTGGTGCAACATAAAATGACGGGAAACCCGCAGCAATGTGCAAAAAAATTAAGGATTTCCAAAAGCCACTTTTATACTTTTTTAGAAGAATTAAAAGCACTTGGTATTCCTGTTAGGTACAACAGAAAGCAAAAGTATTACGAGTATTTTCCGAAGGGAAAAATTAGAGTTGGTTTTACCGC
>CAWVTK010000140.1:0-5206 GCA_963933205.1 uncultured Flavobacteriales bacterium | reverse complement strand
TACTAAAATCTACCAGCTTATCTTGGTATTCAAAACAATAGGGGCACATGTAGGTATGTTGGATCATTTAATAGGTTTTGAGCTTTACAAAATTACACTATTCATAAATTGTTTACTGGTTTTGCTCATTTTAAATTGAATAAAAAAAACCGCTCCTAGGAGCGGTTTTTTTCAAATATAATTTTGCTGTTTAATGGTTTATTCTTTTTACCACAGTTCCATTTTCGTAAATGTAAAATAGAATGCTTCCTTTTTTATCTGAAGCTTGTACCTTACCTAATACATCTACCACCTTCATTATTTTTCCAGTTGCTTCGTTAAGTTCCTCAAGTGCTAAACAAGCACTTTCTAAGTCACTTGTGGTAAAAGGCAAACCACCTTCAAAATACAGTTCGTTTTCGTTACTTATAGACCAGGATGCTTCTTCCATATACTCGCCTTCCATAGTAGAAAAAGTGAAGCATTCTGAACTTGGAATACAAAAGAAATCTTCGTCGCCATTGATTAGCGTATAAAAAATTTCATTAACGATCAATTCAGACCCTTCCCATCCGTCTGATTCATCATCTTCTAAAGTTAAGAGAAGCTCATCGTCTTCACACAGGTATGGGTAAGAACATGAGCCGTTGTCAACGTTAGCTTCCATATTGTAATTTAATGCTTCCGGATCAGTACAACCAAAGATGAAAGCACCGGTGCTGGAACAGTTAAATACTAAATCGTATGTTATTAACATATCGTCCTCCATCATTGTTACCGAAGAGGAAAGAACTAATATTTCATTGTTCACGCTATTTATGGTAAATTCTGTAAATGGAAGATCCTCTTGAGACTCTAAGTCAATAGTAGAGTTAGAGCTCCAGGTGTAAGATACCGATACAGTTTCATCTTCCCCTACTAAAGTCATCATACTTTCGGTAAATCCAAAAGCAGTTAAGCCTAGATCATTCTCTTCCTCAGGTAATAGAATTGTTATTCCATTTGAAGCTAGATAGTCCCATTCTTCCTGAGAGGTTGGCATCGTAAAGCCCATTTCATCCATAAAGTCCTCGGCGGTAATATAGCCCATGTCAACATCAGCCTGTATTTGATCCAATTCTTCTTGGTCAATCATATAGGTTACATAGATAGTGGAGGACTCGATGCTCCAATTTCCAATAAGGTCTTCCTCTGGGTTTCCTTGTGCATTTAGGCTAATGCTAGAGCTTAATCCTACAATTAGCAAGGTAAAAAGGGAATACGTAAAGTTTTTCATCTTTGTGGTTTTAGTTAATATTTTTACAATATAAGAAATTATTTTTATGGGGTTTTATTAGATCAATCTGTTGTTTGTTTTATCTTTAAAACAAACAGAGCCACTCATTCGAGTGACTCTGTTTGTTTAGTTCGATTCCTCTTTATTCTTCTCGTTTAATCTTTTTACTAGCCGAGCCATCCTCGTATATTTCTATATAAGGCATGCCATTATTTATGGAGTTAAACAATACCTCTTGTCCTAAAAAGTTAACAATTCTTACCGGTTTTTTCTTCTTAAAATTTTGTACTTCCGTTAAGTTTAAGTCGGAGTAATCTCCATCTATGCTAAACAAATACAGAGGTAATCCATTGTTTTGGTAGGTAATTTCGTCTAGTCCAGGATCCACAGGATAAAAAGACTCAAAGGGTTTAAACAGTCTAATTTTTATTTTAACCTCCTGGGCTAGTAAGTCTTGTCCTTGCGCAAGCATAGGAATAGAAACCCATGCGATGTCTCGAAATACTTTAGTTTTATTAACATTAGAGCTCATATCCATCAAACGATTGTACAATGGATGGTTTAGTTCTTGGTCTCCTGCATACCTGCTGTAGGCAACATACAGGTAATGTCTGCCGCCAAAAATAACGCTTGTTTCATCGGAAAGCGGTGGCCCATAGTATTGGGTGGAACTCGGATTCCAAACCATGTCGTTTCCGTTGTGTTCTGGTAAGTCCGAAGCTTCTCCAAACATCATGTTTAAGCGTATGCCCTTGTCTATATCTATGGCATAGCCAGGGAACCAAGAAAAACCAATACTCCCATCTGTTTCTTCTACCCCATCTTTGTTTACCGAGGGTGCTGTTTTTAACACCAATCTTGTACTACTATCGCCAGTTTCTATTACAGGTACCCGTGTCCACAAAGATTTATCGTCGGTGTATACAATGTCAACGGAATTCAAGTAGTTAAATGGAGAACTGTATCCGAAAGAAGGCGTATGGGCAAACGGAATACCAGGTATATCAGAGCCAACCAATCTGTAAGGTGCCCACATACCGTTTACTACTCCTTCGTAAACAGCGTCTGGATCTGCCCAGTCATCCGATGGACCACCCATATCTATATTATTAGAGCCTCCACATGCACCGCCAAAACTTAGATCTTTCCCGGCACGAATCCAGTTGGCTGGGTGAGGGTAAGTTGTATCTTCGTCTGATAAAAAGAAGTCTTCGTCTTTTACATAAGTTAGCCAGTTGTTGTTGCTTATGCTGGCTGTATTATATCCATTCGGTTTTTTATTTTCACCAATCGCATCCATTTGATTTATCTGAAGGTCAAAGCCCCAATCGTCAAAAACAAAGGCCTCGTTGGTTCCTTCGGAATTTTCAAAAGTATAGGTTTCTCCGCTGTTTAATTGAGTAATTTGCCAGCTAAATTCTTCCTGAGATTCTTCCAGCACCCTCAATTCATAGTCTGCTAATGTTACGTTAGCAGTATCGCGAATATGAACGTAAAAAGGGCCGTAGTTGGTTTTGTATTCTATAATTTGCTTGGTAAAATTATCGCGTATGTATGTTGCCGATTCTTCTGTAAGTTCCAAAGCACCATGCGAGCTTCCTAATCCTTCTATTCTTTTAATAGGGACTCCAATAATAGAATTTTGATGGAGTAAATACGGCACGTGTACCTCTAAATACTGTTCGTCCGAACCGCAATCGTTGTTGATTGAGATGAGTACAGAATAATCGCCCGCTTGATCGTAAACATGAGTAGGCATTAAGTTTTCTGAGCTCGTTCCATCGTTAAAATCCCATACAATTTCGGAATTAAAATTATAACCTTGGTAGTTAAACTCCACTGCATAGTTCATGTTAAGACCATAATCTTCTTCAACTAAAGAAAAAGTGGCTAAAGAAGCATTTGGTTCTTGGCAAGGTATGTCAAAACAACTGTCAAAAATTTCTTGCACATAATCGTCGTCCAACTTTAATTTTTCTAAAGAAGCCATTGCACCACCACTGCTTGCTCGCGACCAAACAACGCCCTTGGTTATGGTTTTTATGGCACCCGGTTCTAAGGTAAAAGAACCCACAGATTGAAGAAATCTTCGGTCTGCTGGAGCATTGCCCGCAATTTGCTCGGTCCAGGCTTCTTCGAAATCAGGATCGCTTGTTCCAGGGAACATATAATTACATTCGGGGCTCGAAGGATTTCTGGCGTTGGTACCATAAGTCATTGGGATGCCGTCTAACCATCTGCCTTGCAGGTAGTTGTAGTAGTCTTGGGTAGCATATGGATTTCCTGTTACGGACCCATCGTTGTTAAAATACACGAATTTCGACATAATGATTTGTTCTCCCGGCTCGTCTACCTCTCCGTCTTTGTCGTTGTCGATGCCATCGGCTTCATCTGCTTCTGGACCTCTCAAAAAATCAACACCAATAGCTGGAGGATTTAATCCGTAGCCGGCAGCTGTACCATCTTCTTCATCGCCGTTGTAGCAATAGCCTAAACCCCTGGCAACATCACAGCCCACATAATCGTCTTGATAATCGCCCAAATCCGGATCAACAGAAACCCCGAAGTAGGCGTTGTTGAGTGCATTGTGCGATCGGTTAATTAGTTTGTAATTGTAAAAGGTGGCATTGTCTATTGCCTCAATAGAGGTGGGAGCAAAAGCAAAAGCTTGCGTTTGTATTTCTAATCCAATAGGTTCAATTGAACCCGAGGTGGAATGCGCTCCTCCATTATCGTTAATTACCCACCAAATTGTTTGGTCGCCGTACAGCACGTCTGCTTCTTGGCAATTAAGTGCCCCGTCTAAGTTGTATTCAGGATAATCTCCTGCTTGAGGGTTGTAGCTCCCATTTCCATCTACATCGCGAAAAGGAGCCAGTGTTTCGAGGGCGTAAAAGGCATTGGTTTCTACTTGATTGTCTGCGCTTTCGTTGGCATCTCCGTTCTGATTGTCGGTAGTTCGATTGCCTGGGTACTCTAAAATGGAGACTGGTATAGAATAATTTGGAAATTCGATACTGGGGTTTTCTGCCGAGCTATAGGCAATAAACTCTTGTACCTCGGCTCTTGTGATGACATGGTGGAAATTGTACTGAGCACAAACAGCTGTGTTTGTAGTTCCGTATTGGTTGTTTAAACTGCCGTCGGCACTTAAACGAACATTGTCTAAGGGGCCTGGCCAAAAGTCATTGCCCGATTGACGGTAGGTTTGAGCAGCCACTTTCAATTGCCCTTCGTCATCCAAGCCTCCAATCCAAATACCGCCATTAAATAAGGAGTGTATTCCACTGTTCTTTGGAACTTCATACCTCCCATCAGACAAATTCCACCACATATCTCCGCCATTTAGTAAAGTTGTTTTAACATTATTAATGTCTAAAACAGCTTGCGAGCTTGGGCCAGCGCAATTGTCTGCTAATGCGCTTCTGGCTTGTTTTTTTTTAGGATGATTTTTGAGGTTTTCTTTTGAATAGGCCATGGAACATATGGCTAAGAAGAGTACTAGTATAACATTTTTCATAACTATTGTATTAAATTTACAGGTAAATATACTAATTATATAATTAGCTGTATTTGTACGATTATTTAGCTTTGCTAAAGCTGGTTTAAATTAAGGTTTTCAAATTCTGATTTCTTTTTTACAGCAAACTTTAAACAAAAAGAGCCACTCGAATGAGTGGCTCTTTTTAATTGTATTTAGCTTAGAGTTTTCCGTGTCTAATTATTAATTAGCACCACCACCAGGTGAATAATCACCATCAGGTTCAGCGACGTTAAGTAGTTGGGCTTGAAGTGCTTGAATCATGTTTAGTGCAGCATTCAGGTCAGCTTGTAATGACGCAATTTGAGCATCTTGATTCACATGATTCATCATCATATCATTTTGCAATACCGAAATTTGCTCGTCTTGATATGTGTTGCTGTTCATCACCTCGTTTTGTAACGATGAAA
>CAWVTK010000139.1:0-5286 GCA_963933205.1 uncultured Flavobacteriales bacterium | reverse complement strand
TTATTTCCAACGAGTTTCTCTCCATTCTTTTTGTTCTGCTTCAGACAAGAAAGTCCAGGCAACAATTCGGCTAGACTTATTTCCAGTACCCATAGGAATTGTTTTTACCTGACGTGCTTTTATGGTTTCTAAACTCTTACAAACTCTTTTAACATTAGATTGTTTGGATACTAGTGTGGTAAACCAAAAACAATTTTTTGCATGCGCTTTACTTTCTTTAATCATATTAGCAAGAAACTGAGCTTCTCCCCCATCGTAAATAAGCTCTTGGCTAATTCCGGCAAAATTAAGTTCAGGACTTTGCTCTGTGGTTCCCGTAAGGTTTTTTACTTTTCTTCGAGTTCCTTTTTGCGCTTCTTCTATAGACGAGTGAAATGGAGGGTTACAAATAGAAACATCTATTTTGTCTTCTTTAGTAAGAACATCTTTAAAAATATTCTTGGCGTTTGTTTGTAACCTACATTCAATACCCTCTTTTAATGAGGTATTAGAATCGATTATTTTTTGCGACGAAGCGATAGAATCTTCGTTTACATCAGTTCCAATAAAGTTCCATTGGTATTCTGTAAGCCCAATAATTGGGTAGATGCAACTGGCTCCAATACCAACATCAAGACAGGTTATATTAGCTCCTTGCGGAATTCTCCCGAAATTACTTCCGCTAAGTAAATCGGCAACATGATGAATATAATCTGCTCTTCCAGGTATTGGAGGACATAAATTTTCATCAGAAAACGTCCAATTAGCTATCCCGTAGTAGTGTTTAAGTAGCGCTGTATTTAGAGCCTTAACCGCTGCTGGATTGGAAAAATCAACAGATTTGTCGCCAAATTTATTAGGTTTCACAAAGTCTTTCAATGCCGGATTAACATCCATAAGTGCACTTAAATCGTATCGTTCTTTGTTTTTATTTCGAGAATGTAATCTTGATTTTTCTTGTTGCTTTTTATCTTCTGACATGTTTGCTTCTTTTTAAAAGTATACACAACTTAAAGTCAATTCCTTAGCTTAGTTAAACTAAACCAGATAAAAATCAAACTAGTTTTGGGGTGTATTGTTATGGTCTACCTGTTTGGTATTCTAAGCATCGAAGGGTTAATTGTTTTCAATACACAATTCGCTAAACAGATGAGAACTTAAATTCAAGGCAAAGATAGGTAAATAGAAAACTACGTAATCTTTAGCGTCAAGTATTTTTACTATTCCTAAATAAAATTAAGCATCCATTATTTTCTGTGTTAAAAGCAAAAGCCTTGCGAGCCATAAGGCGGGCAAGGCTTAAAATAAAAGGTACTTAGGCATCTTTGTAAACTAGAGTTTTATCAAAACACGCAACATGAAGTTTCTTCCAGCTTGTGGATAAAAGAAGTTCTCTACAGTTCTTTGTCCACCAGCAATATAACCCCAAGTATATCCATTATTTTCATACAGTTCGTTTAGGATATTGTTTACCAATAAACCAAAGGTCATTTCTTTAAACAAAGACTGTTTTAAAGTGTATTTAACCTGAAGATTACAGGTTGTATACGCATTCATTTTTCTAGATTCGGTAGAAGTATTGTCTAAGAATTGATCTCCCACGTGCTTCGCGGTAAGATTAATATTCAAATCCTTAATGGGCTGGTATTGTATACCTGCTGCAGCTATAATATTTGGACTAAAAGCTAAGTCCGTATTTCGGTGTGCAATAGTGTCTTGCCCTCCAAGGTCATAATTATCAACAAACTCATTAAAGGCTTTAATTTTGTTAGCACTTAAAGTTGCATTCCCTGTAATACTAAACGACTCAGACAATCTGTAGCCCGACTCTAACTCTATACCAGCACGATGGCTTTGGTCTACATTTGTTCTGGTATAATCTCCTACATCGTTAATTTTACCTGTTAGCACCAATTGGTCTGTATAATGCATGTAATACATATTTGCATTTACCATCAAATTATATCCTTTATATCGGTAGCCAGCCTCTAAATCAACAAGGTTTTCTACTTTAGGTTGATTGTTGGGAGTACGCTCTCTAAAATCTTTACGAACAGGCTCTCTATTAGCAACAGCCAAAGAGATGTAACTATTATGACGCTCATTATAATCGTACATCAAACCAATTTTTGGATTCAGGAAGTTAAACACACGACTTTGGTCGACCTCTTCTAAGGAACCATTAACCGCATCAATTCCTAAAAAAGTATAGTTGATGTGCCTTAATTGAAGATCTGCGTATGCGGTAAATTCTTTAAACTTATAAGTAGCTTTTAAGTAATTATGCGCCTCAAACTTTTCAGCATCGTTGTCGTAATAACGATCTCTAATTTGGCTATCCGAAGAAAACTCTGCCCAAACTACCTCACCAAAATGGCCTCCTAAGTATCTATTTACTCCACCGCCAAAAACAATGCTTAATTGGTCTTTATCGTAGTTAATCGAAAAAATACCTCCATAGAAGTGATTGTCGAGCCACCTTCTACGAATTAAATCTGTGGTGGTAATGGTGTCGTTAGAGAGTTGAATAGGAGTAAATCCATAATCGCTAAAATCTTCAGCTGCCTTGTATTGCTCAAAATAACCTTTACCTCTTGTATAATGGCCGGCTGCACTAAACTTTAATTCATTTGTAAACAGATGATTAAAATGCAGTTGGTAATGATCTTGTTGGTAATTATCTACCTCATTTTCATACGTATAGTAGTTGTATTTCCTACCGGATGTTAATAGGTTTTCTCTTTCGGAACCAAAAATATAGTTGCGGTCTGCATAGGCTGTTATTTCTTCTTGATTTCCGTTAATTACGGACTCTGGAGTACCATACCAGGCTTGTTCTGTTCTCTCTTTTCCACTAAACATAGTTGCACGTAAATTTGACTTCTCGCCCAGCCAGATACCAGAAAGGTAGTACGATTTTAAACTAGAAGCCGACCGATCTACGTAGCCATCGGACTTAATGATTGATAAACGACTTTCAATAATAAACTTATCATTAAGTAAACCTGTACCTGTTTTAATAGTGCTTTTGGCTGTATTAAACGAACCTATGGAGTTGTCTAGTACTCCGTAAGCTTGTTTGTTTATCGTATTGGTTTCCATATTAATACTTGCACCAAAAGCAGCAGCTCCATTGGACGAGGTTCCAACGCCACGCTGTACCTGAATACTGTTTAAGGACGAAGCAAAATCGGGTAAGTTTACCCAGTAAACACCATGAGACTCGGAGTCGTTTAAGGGTATTCCATTAATCGTGACATTAGTTCTAGTTGGGTCTACCCCTCGAATTCTAATACCAGAGTATCCTACACCTGCTCCAGCATCAGAAGTAACGACTGTGGAGGGTAAAGCGTTTAAAATATAGGGTAAGTCTTGACCAAAATTATTTTGCTCAATTTCTTTGAGCTTTACCTCGGAATAAGTAGTTGGTGTTTTTTCATTTGCACGTATGGCAGAAACCGTAACTTCTTCCAGTAGAAGAGCAGGTTTGTTTAAAAATACCGTAATTTCTTGATCTGTATTTTCTAGTTGAATTGTTTTACTTAGGGAAACGAAACCAGCCAAAGTAAAGTTTAACTCGTATTCTCCAGTCTTTAATTTACCAAAAGAAAATGCGCCCTCTTGGTTTGTATACGTTGTGAAATAGGTTTTTTGGATTGCTACTTGAACTCCGGAAATTACAGTTCCATCATTAGCTTTAACGATACCCTTAATATTGGTTTGTGAAAAAGCCAGTGAGGGCGTTATCAAAAGTAGGCCAATAATTTTAGAGAAAAATCTTGTCTTCATATTTTTAAATATAAACCAAGAACAAGGGGCTAATTCTACAGTATTAGTTTTAGCTTTTTTTATCACTTCCCTTCGCAGGCATTATCCTGAGCAGGTTAAATGGGTATAATCTCAGCCACTTAAATAAAGCAGCACCCCTTAGAGATGATGCAAAACTACAAGAAAATTTATAGTTTATCTATTGCTTCCAAACTTTTTTTCATTCTATTTTCATGCAAGCCACTTACCACAATATAATTTTTATTGTACTTGTTTAAAGCTTCTTTGTATAGTGTAAAAAGATGCATTCTAGAATCCGGGGTTTCTCTAAGAACATCTTCTTCCCAAGGGATGTCTGGGCTACACAGAATATGTAAATCAAATAAATTTTTGTTTGCAAACCCAGTAATGAGTCTAGAAACATTGGCGTACTTATATTGAGACCAAATTTCTAAAACAATAAAATCCGTATCGCAAATAGCGATGTTATTTTTGGGTACACGTATACTATTAAACTGACCTTTAGCTATAAGGTCTAGATCTTTTTGCGCGTACTTACCTTCTTTATTCTCTAAATAACTCCGTGCATACTCTGGAATAACAGAAACCTTAAAGTGCTTAGACAAAGCGTTAGCCAAGGTGGTTTTTCCAGAAGATTCGGGTCCGGTTACAGCAATTTTTAGCATTGTTTTTGAAGCTTATATTCCTTTTGCCAAACAATAAATCCGTATACCGCCAATAGTGTAAAGAGTCCGTATTGAACTGCTGTTAAGTAATATTCTCGTGTTGCATAAAGATATACAGAAGCCATATCTATCAGAATCCAGTAGATCCAATTGCCAATAATCTTTCGGGTAACCATATAGGTAGCAGCTAGGCTGTAGCATGTTGTAAATGCATCTATATACGGATTAGCTTGGTTTGTGTATGCATCAAAACAAAACCCGATTGCCAGTGCAATAAATCCACTTAGCAAGATGTTGATGATGTGATTACGGAAGCTCCATTTTTTTAGGGTAGAGTCGTCTGAATTTGTATTTTTCCAACTGAACCAGCCCACTAGTGCCATCGCTACATAAAAGAGCTGCAGAATAGCTTCTATGTACAATTGACCAATATAGCAAAGGTGTACGAACAATGCAGAGCCTATAAAAGCAAACAACCAACATAGTATCGATCTTTTTGCAGCTAGAATAACGTATAGGATACTTGCTATTACAGCCAACCATTCTACAATGGACGTAGCTTTTATTCCCTCCCATAAAATTGTAAAAAATGACATCTGTTGTTTTTAAAAGTGATTTAATCTACTCGAATTATTTAGGGCTACAAGACTTGTTATTAATTTCCGCGCAAGAAAACAAATTATTTTCCAATTGAGCTCAAACCTACAAAATTGAATTTATTCTAACAATAAATCATCTAGTGTATGTGGGAAATTCTAGTATGATTGAACGCAATCAAAGCTCTACATAAGAGTTTAAAATAGAGTGTTTATTGGTCGAACAAGTTGGATTGATTTTAAATGAATTCGGAATC
>CAWVTK010000138.1:0-5335 GCA_963933205.1 uncultured Flavobacteriales bacterium | reverse complement strand
GATTTACGAAGGACTTATTAAAACGATAGCTATTACTGGGAGCAGTCTATCTACTTTAGATTCTACCAGCTTTAACGTATCTTTTGATATTACTCAATTTGATGTAAAGCATTTAGAAACTTATTTAGCAAATATTAGCGATGAGTTTAGCGGAACCGGAACCGGACGATTTGATTTATTTGGTTCGCTGAACAAACCAAGATTCGATGGAGAATTATGGGTAGAGGATCTATTCATATCTGTTCCTTATCTAAATGTAGATTTAAAAGCCTTAACTCAATCTAGAATTCAGTTTAGCGACAGGGATATTACTTTTTTAAAGTTCGATTTTGTAAGTATTGAAGAAGATAATGCTATTGGAAACGGAAGTTTAAAAGGAAGCCTAGAGCACTTGAATTTCAAAGATTTTTCAATGAATTTAAGCCTCACTACCGACAGTTTACTTATTTTAAACACCAATGCATACAACGAAGAAGCTTATTATGGTAGAGCCATAACAACTGGAGATGTAAACTTGTCTGGGCCATTTAGTGCAATTAAAATTGACCTCAATGCTCGCACAAATAAGGGTACCTTCTTATACATTCCATTAGACGATAAAGAATCGATAGAAGAACTAAGTTTCATACAATTTGTACAAAAAAAATCTGCTGTAAACACAAACCCTTGGGCAGTTTCGAATTTGATTAGCTCCAACTCTGATTTACTAATCGACATAAACCTCGACATTACAGATGACGCAGAAGTAAACATAATTTTTGATGAAACTTTGGGCGATAAGATTACAGCTATTGGAAAAGGAAACATTAACCTCGGTGTAAATGCATCGAAAGAAGTATACATGTTTGGAGATTACACGCTTAGCCAAGGTGATTATCTGTTTACCTTACAGAATTTTGTAAATAAGAAATTTGAAATTGAAAGTGGTGCTCAATTTGTATGGGATGGAAACCCCTACAAAGCACAAGTAGATTTAACTGCATTGTATAATGTAAGTACCAATATTAGTAATTTGGCGCCAGAATACAACCGCGTAACAGATGTTAGGTGCAGTATGCTTATGACGGGTAATTTGTTAAAACCCACGATTGCCTTTGATGTAAAGATTCCAAAAGGTGATGACTCAATGAACAGGGTTTTAGAAGAGCGAACGAATACAGAAGAAAAAAAGACCCAACAATTTTTATCATTACTGGTACTCAATAACTTTATGAGTACCGACGAATTACAAAATACAGATGTTGATTACCTAAGTACAACACTTTCTACAGGTACAGAGGTGCTGTCCAATAAGCTATCTAATTGGATGTCGCAATTAACAGATCGTTTTGACTTAGGAATTAAATACCACCCAAATCAAGGCGATACTTTAAGTAATAAGGAATTTGAATTCTTAATGAATAACATGAAAGTAAACGATAGAATTACTTTTAATGGAAACATAGGAACATTGCCAGCCCAAAACACAACTCGTATTATAGGCGATTTTAAAGTAGAATACCAATTAAGAGACGACGGTAGGTTAAAATTGTTGGCTTTTAGAAATTTAGAAGAAAGCTTCCAGTTACAAGATAATACGAGTAATTATACCACAGGAATTGGCTTGTTTTATAGAGATGAGTTTGACGATTTTACCGATATGTGGCATAAGTTTGTAGGCATGTTTAAGCGCAGTCCCAAAAATTAACCCGAGTTATTTCTATTAAGTATAAGGGCCTAATTTCTGTAAAAAAATAAAACTTAAATATAAACATCTCCTTTACAAGTTCAGACTGCTTTTTCTATATTTGTGAATTGTTAAAACGGATAATTACTTGTGCGTATAAAATCGCTCATTATCCTAAATAGATTATTAAAAAGAGTATATGAAGCGTCTAGTCGTTCATTTATGTTTGGGTTTGTTGTTCCTTTCGGGAGTAATTTATGCTGCTCTTCAAGGTTTAGAAAAAATAACTTTGCATGGACAAACTATTTTAGTTCCTAATTTATCCAGCTATTCCATTTACGAGGTAGAAGATACTTTATCGGCTTTGCAACTACGTTATTCTGTTGTAGACTCTGGTGCATACAATGCAAGCTATCCTAGAGGTTCTGTAATTGCTCAGTTGCCAATTCCGCTGTCTAGAGTAAAAAATAATAGAGAGATTTTACTTACGGTTAACCCTAAAAACGTTAGTCTTATAACCTTACCAGATTTTACAGACCGCTCTTCTAGACAATACGTATCTGAACTTAAAGCCAAAGGTTTTAGAATTGGCAAATTCATTTATAAAAATGATGAACACGCTAATGTTGTACTAGGTGTTCGTTATAAAAGCTCAAAATTAAAAATTAACGATAAGTTAGAAAAAGCAATTAAACTAGATTTAGTATTGGGAAACGGTGCAGGGATGCAATTTAAAATGCCCAACTTAATCGAATGTTCTAAAAAGAATATTGAATCTAAATTACAAAACTTATCCTTAAATATCGGTGAGTTTTATTATGATAAATCTGTAATTGATACTCTAAACGCCTTTGTTTACAAGCAAAAACCTCCGGTAGGTACTAAGGAAATTGATTTAGGTTCGTTTGTCAAATTATGGTTTAGCGAAGACAGCTCTTCTTTGGAAGTTGATACATTAGAATTAATGCGTGTAGATAGCTTAAAGGCTAGACTAGACAGTCTCTTAAATAATTAGGGTGAAAGAAAAAGAAGAAATACAAGAACAAGAACAGTCTGTTGTTGTCAACGGTGAAGTAGCTTACGAGCATTACAAACATGTTGTTGAAGACAATCAGGTAACCATGCGAATTGACAAATTCGTATCCAGCCAGATTGCAAATATGACTCGTACTAAAACTCAAAAGTTAGCCGATCAAGGTTTTGTTTTTGTTAATGAGGAGGCTGTAAAGTCGAGCTATAAAATTAAACCAAAAGATGTTATTCGCATCGTTAAGGATGTACCTAAAAGAGACAACACTTTAGTCTCTCAAGACATTCCTATCAACATTATGTTCGAAGACGATCATTTGGTTATTGTGAATAAAGAACCCGGAATGGTTGTACATCCTAGTTATGGACACTTTACCGGAACTTTATTAAATGCCTTAAAATTCCATATCGGTAAACTTGCAGATTGCGAAGACAATACAAGGCCCGGATTGGTTCACAGAATTGATAAAAACACCTCCGGAATTTTAGTTGTTGCTAAAACGGAACACGCTTTAGTTCACTTGCAAAAACAGTTTTTCGATCGCATAACTTCTCGCAGATACCGCGCTCTAGTATGGGGCGATTTTGAAGAGAATGAAGGTACCATAACTGGTAATATTGGTAGAAACATTCGAAATAGAAAGGTAATGGATGTATTTCCGGAAGGAGATGAATATGGTAAACATGCTGTTACTCACTTTACGGTTCTAGAACGCTTTGGTTATGTTACCCTAGTGGAGTGTCGTTTAGAAACTGGGCGAACACACCAAATTAGAGCACATTTTAAACACATCGGACATCCTTTGTTTAACGACGACACATACGGAGGAGACCGTGTATTAAGAGGAACTACTTTTTCTAAATACAAGCAATTTGTTCAAAATTGCTTTAAAGCAATGCCACGTCATGCCTTGCATGCTAAATCCTTAGGCTTTCATCATCCTAAAAATGAAGAATGGACAGATTTTAACTCCGAACTCCCAGCTGACTTTGTTGATGTATTGGAACGTTGGAGAAACTATACGACACAGCGGTTAATGAAAGAAGGAGAATAACTCTCGTATTCGAAAATTTGTATGCTCAGTAAAAATCAACTTAAGAAACTAAGAGGTCTTCAACGCAAAAAAGAGCGTAAAGCATCAGGACTATTTATAGTCGAAGGAAAAAAGATTGTTTCAGAATTACTGGAGTCTTCTTCTGCTTATGTAGAAATTTATGCTTTGCCTTCCTGGTTTTCGGCAAATCCTTTGTACGCTCATAAAGACAACTCTTTTGAATTAAGCGAAAAAGAGTTAGCGCAAGTTTCTAGTTTTAAAACGCCCAACGAAGTTTTATTGGTTTTAAATCAGCTAGAACTAGTGGATTTCTCGAAAGCCTTAAATACATCAACTATATTAGCTTTAGATGGGGTTAAGGATCCTGGTAATCTAGGAACAATCATCCGATTAGCGCATTGGTTTGGTATCGTACATATTCTTTGTACTTCGGACACCGTGGATTTATACAATCCTAAGACTGTACAATCGGCCATGGGCTCCATAACTAAAGTGCGCATGCATTACGGTTCTTTAGTAGAAATGCTCAACTATTTTCCCGAACATAAAATAATTGCTTGTGCTTTAAATGGTAAATCTATCTATAAAGAGGGTTTTCAAGAAAAAAGCATCGTCTTAATGGGTTCAGAATCTCATGGTATTTCTGATGAGTTACTCAAAATTGCCCACAATAAAGTTACCATCCCTTCATTTTCAAATTCCGAAATAGACTCACTTAACGTGGCTACTGCAACTGCCATTATCCTCTCTGAGCTCAAATCCAAAGCGGCTCTTTAGTACGATGGTTACATAGACAGTGCTCTTGGTTATTAACGAACTAAATTTTATCTAAATAAAAAAAGGGACTCTTATAAAGAGTCCCTTTTTTCTACTTAAAATCAGGCTTAATTAAAAACTACTGACTTTTTGATTGTTTGGTTGTTTATTTTTAACTCAATAAAGTACAAACCTTCGCTTAACTCATCTTTGTAAATAGTTAATACAGACTCGTTAACCGTATATTGTTTAAGCAACTTACCTTCTATAGAGAAGATTTTAGCGCTAGAAATAGTATTTTCTTGCGCATTTACTGTTACAAAACCAATAGCTGGATTTGGGTAAATTTTTATTGAATTTATTATCGACTCTAAAAGACTTACATTGCTAATTGTTATGGATTCTGATCCTGAGCAGTTTCCTCCGTCATTTACAATTACTTGGTATTCGCCATTTTCTGTTGGTTCAAACTGATTTCCAGTATTTGGTAATTCAATACCATTTAAAGTCCATACATAAGTTGGTGCATCTGCATCTGTTGTCGCTGTTAATGGCATCTCAAAATCATAGGTAAGCGTTACATCAAAAGTGTATACGCAACTAGAATCATCATCAGTAGCATCAATACTATAATTACATGCACCTTCATCAGTGCAGCCCTCTACTTCTAATTCATCGCAAACCATATCATTATCGATGTCATTTATACAAACTCCAATACAATCGTAAAATTCTACATCACAATTTATTAAGCTAGCAAAAACTCTAGGAGTAAAAAAGTCAGACATCATATCTGCCATGGCTTTACCTTTATCCTCAGACATGTCAG
>CAWVTK010000137.1:0-5434 GCA_963933205.1 uncultured Flavobacteriales bacterium | reverse complement strand
AATGTGGTTTTAGTTGCTGCACTAAACTAAAAATATGTTTGTTTTTTTGCTTTTGAATTAAGTTTAGCTCAGGGTTTAAGTTGTGGTCTACAATTTCCAAAACACTTTTTTCCTCGTCTTTTTTTTCTTCGTCGATAGAAATGGTTTTTTTATTGTTTTTTCTAAAAAAATCGATTAAGGTATTTGTAGCAATGGTTTGAATCCAGGTACTAAATGCAAAAGAACTGTTGTACGATTTAATTTTATCAAAGGCCTTACTAAAAGTAGCAATAGATAAATCTTCTACATCTTCTTTGCTCAGGAGTTTTAAAGAAAAAAATTTTTCTATGGAAGGCCAATACAAAATCATCAATTCAGAAAACGCTTTTTGGTCTCCTAAAATAGCCTCATTTACCAAGGTTAAATCACGTTCTTTATTTTTTATTGCTTGTTTCAAAAACTTGAGTAATTTTTTAAATAGAATATAACTTATAATGATATGAATGCAAAAATACTATTAATAGATAAACCGCTCTATAAAATTGTGGAATAGATGTACAAACAACACAATTCAATTATATTTGCTCAAAATTTGTGTAGATGAAATTTACTTTAAAGAAAACAGACCCCCAATCGCAAGCGCGAGCTGGAGTTATAGAAACCGACCACGGAACGATAGAAACGCCTATTTTTATGCCCGTTGGTACTGCAGGTACTGTAAAAGGAGTGCATCAGCATGAAATTGAAAACGATGTAAAAGCACATATTATTTTAGGAAACACTTACCATCTTTACCTGCGTCCGAAAATGGAAGTACTTGAAGCGGTAGGTGGTTTGCATAAGTTTATGAATTGGAATAAGCCTATTCTTACCGATAGTGGTGGATTTCAGGTTTATTCGCTTTCTGGAAGAAGAAAAATTACAGAAGAGGGCGTCCGTTTTAAGTCGCATATAGATGGGTCTTATCATTTTTTTAGTCCGGAATATGCAATGGATGTACAGCGCACAATTGGTGCTGATATTATCATGGCTTTTGACGAATGTACACCATACCCCTGTGATTATCATTACGCAAAGCGCTCGATGAAAATGACACATAGATGGTTAAAGAGGTGCTGCGAACATTTTGACAGTACGCCAGATAAATATGGATTTAAACAAACCCTGTTTCCTATTGTTCAGGGCTCTACTTATACAGATTTAAGAAAAGAATCTGCCGAGGCCATTGCGTCTTTCGGTAGAGAAGGGAATGCTATAGGTGGTTTATCTGTAGGCGAACCTGCAGATGAAATGTATGCAATGACTGAAATTGTTACAGCAGTGCTACCAAAAGACAAACCTAGGTATTTAATGGGGGTAGGAACTCCTTCAAATATTTTAGAAAACATTGCATTAGGTATTGACATGTTCGACTGTGTTATGCCAACACGTAATGCACGAAATGGTATGCTATTTACCAGTGAGGGAACCATAAATATTAAAAACCAGAAGTGGCAGAAAGACTTCTCACCAATTGATCCTAATGGTGAGTCGTATGTAGACAGTGCTTATTCTAAAGCCTATTTGAGACACTTATTTGCAGCAAACGAGCTTTTGGGAAAACAAATTGCCACCTTACACAATTTAGGCTTCTATTTATGGTTAGTTAAAGAAGCCAGAAGAAGAATTTTAGACGGAAGTTTTTACGATTGGAAAGAAATAATGGTTAAAAAAATGGGTTTACGTTTGTAATTGAAAAAGCTAGACAAATACATACTTCAACAGTTCTTAGGAACTTTTGCTTTCACTCTGGTTCTCATTTTACTGATATCGGTAGTGTTTGATGTGTCTGAGAAAATTGATGATTTTTACAAAAGAGAGGCACCTTTAGACGCTATAATTAGAGATTATTATTTAAACTTTACCATACATTACGGCTTACTTTTTAGTGCTCTTTTTACTTTTATTGCCGTTATAATTAGCACATCAAAACTGGCTAATAATACCGAGGTAATTGCAATTTTAAACTGTGGTTTGAGCTTAAAAAGGTTGCTTTACCCTTATTTTGTTGGAGCATTTATTATTGCTAGTGCATCCTTTATGCTTAATAATTGGGTTTTGCCAACAACCAATCAGTCTCGTTTAGATTTTGAACAGGAGTATATACGCTTTAAGAAAAATAAGCGCTATAAGAACATTCACCGACAGGTAAGTAAAGACAATTATATTTACCTAGAGAGTTACAATACGGCTAAACAGAAGGGGTTTCGTTTTTCGTACGAAATTTTTGACGGCGATCAATTAAGTTCAAAATACAAAGCCGATTTTATTACTTGGGATACCTTGGAGCAAAAATGGCTTGCAGAGAGTTACAACTTTCGTGAATTACTTACAAAGGGCGAAAAAGTTTCGAGAGGATCGAGTCAGTTTAAGGATTTTGGTTTTAAACCAGAAGAATTGGTCTATCAAAAAAATACAACCAATTTAATGACGCTCCCAGAATTGCATTCTTTTATAGCTAAGGAAAAGGAACGAGGTGCAGAAAATTTACATTTTTACTATTTGGACTTATACCAGCGCTATGCAACACCTTTTACCACATTTATACTCACATTAATTGGCTTTAGTTTAGCTATTCATAAAAAAAGAGGTGGTATCGGTTTAAATTTGGTTTACGGCTTTGTACTTACCACACTATTTATCTTATTCCAAAAAGTATCCATCACCTTTACAACAAATAGCGATTTCAGCCCTTTGTTAGCTATTTGGCTGCCCAACATAGTATTTGGAGCATTTGCTTATTATTTATTTACAAAATCAAATCGTTAAAGTTTACATTGCCAAACAAAGTATTCTTTTGGAAAAGCATCTAAATCAACAGGTTTATTATACAATCCAAACATCGTTGATCCACTTCCACTCATAGAAGCATAAACAGCTCCTAACTCGTACAAGTTGTTTTTAAGTCTTTTTAATTCGGGGAATTTTGGGAATACAGAATCTTCAAAATCGTTGTGCAAATTATTTTTCCAAGAACTGACCTGGGTCAATGCAATTTTTTCACAAGAATTTTGACGCTTTGGTTTACATTTAGAAAAGGCTTCTGAAGTAGAAACATGTATACCTGAATTTACAATAAGTAAATGATATCCTTTAAGACTTAAATCTATTTTTTTTAAAACCTCTCCTCTGCCCTCTGCATACACAGGATCAGAATTAATAAACAAAGGACAATCACTTCCTAAATCCAAAGCATACTCCAATAACTTTGAAGTACTTATATTTAGGTTAAATAGTTTATTTAGTAATTTTAAAGTATAAGCTGCATCAGAAGAGCCTCCACCCAAACCAGCCCCCATTGGAATAACTTTGTGCAAAAAAATCTTTACCCCAGACAAGCGATACACACTATTTAGCAAGTGGTAAGCTTTCTCACAAAGGTTTTCTCCTTTAGGTATAACTAAGCCTGTAGCAGTAAATTCGCAAGTTCCACTAGGGATGGTATCGTCTTTTATAATTTCTAAAACATCTCTTAAAGAAAATTGATAAAAAATGGTTTGTAAATTATGAAAACCATCACTTCGTTTTGCAGTAATTTGCAATCCTAAATTAAGCTTAGCAGGTGGAAATAGTATCATGAAACAAAATCTTGGGTCAAATGTAATAATTGTGGTTATTTATTAAGCTTCAAAAATGAATTATTGTAATTTGCAGCCCTAATTTATTATTATGGAACGATTAGATTTTGAACAACCAATAGTTGATTTAGAAGAACAATTAAGTAAAGCTATTCAACTTGGAAAAGATACCGATGCCGATGTTAAGAAGACGGTAAAGGACATCGAAAAAAAATTAAATAGCTTACGTAAAGAGATTTACGGAAATCTTAGCGCTTGGCAAAAAGTGCAAATTTCTCGTCATCCGAACAGGCCTTACACTTTGGATTATATAGAAGCACTTACTAAGGGTGATTTTATGGAATTGCATGGCGATAGAACTGTAAAAGACGATAAGGCTATGATTGGAGGCTGGGGCAACATAGATGGGCAATCTGTGATGCTGATTGGACAACAAAAAGGAAAAAACACCAAACTTCGACAGTACAGAAATTTTGGTATGGCAAATCCTGAAGGTTATCGAAAAGCTTTACGTTTGATGAAAATGGCCGAGAAATTTGGCAGACCTGTGGTAACTATTATTGATACCCCTGGTGCCTATCCGGGTTTAGAAGCTGAAGAACGTGGACAAGGTGAGGCTATTGCGCGAAACCTATTGGAAATGAGCCAACTTAAAGTGCCTATAATTTGTATTATTATTGGCGAAGGAGCTTCTGGCGGTGCCTTAGGAATTGGTGTAGGAGACAAAGTATATATGTTAGAAAACACTTGGTATTCGGTGATTTCTCCAGAGTCTTGCTCTTCAATTTTATGGAGATCTTGGGATTACAAACAACAAGCAGCCGAAGCTCTTAAACTAACCTCTAAAGACATGCTATCTAACAAACTAATAGATGCCGTAATTAAAGAACCTCTTGGAGGAGCGCATTACGATCCGGAAGTAGTTTATGAAAATGTTAGAAATGTAATTAATAAAGAGTTAAATGCTCTTATGAAAATTGATGTAGAAAAAAGAGTGCACACTCGTATAGAAAAATTCTGCTCGATGGGCGTAATAAACGAATAAACTATTTTTTACCTCTTATTTTAAAACCCACTCTTTAGTGCTAAAGAGTGGGTTTTTTATTTAATACTAAATTATTTTTTCTTAAAAGACCAGGTAATTTTAAAAGTAGAAACGCAAGCTCCCTGAGCATCAAAGCCTTTGGATTCCATAAGACAAACTACCGCCTTACCTGACATTACAGCTTCCTCTATGCTGTTTTTTACTTTTATACCATCAAGGCAAACAAACTCAATTTTTCCGACAGCTTTCTTACTGTAATTGCTACTAAAATCTAAAACCAACATAGACATCTTTTCTGGCACCTGGTTTAAATAACCTAAAGCTAGGAGTCCTGTAGACATTTCTGCAGCCATAGCTTGGCAGGCAAAATACATAGAGTTAAAAGGATTTTGGTTTAAGTAAGAATGCTTTAGAGTAACCTTTGCAGACTCTCGATCGACCATGGCAACTCTTAAGCCAGCAATCCAAGCAATAGGTAATTTCTTTAATAAGAACAAACGGTATAAAAACGAATTGTTTACTCTGTTTAGGTAAGCTTGATGCATCAGATTGTATTTTTAGAGAAAGATAAGCAAACTAAGACTAACGATTTTGTATTTTTACGCCAAAATTAAATACATGCTCAAAAGTTACTTATCGCTCGTAAAGTTTAGTCATACTATTTTTGCACTTCCCTTTGCTCTAATTGGATTTTGTTTGGCCATTAGTGAAAATTCAAATGCCTTTGGCTGGCCTAAGTTAATTCTTGTGCTGCTGTGTATGGTTTTTGCTCGTTCGGCTGCCATGGCTTTTA
>CAWVTK010000136.1:0-5555 GCA_963933205.1 uncultured Flavobacteriales bacterium | reverse complement strand
TTTTTAGGCTTTCGCCAATTGATAAACGTTTTTTAAATTCCGACCAAAGCCCTGGTAATCGAGGCCGTAACCGACAATAAAATCATTTGGAATTTCAAAACCAACGTAGTTAATTTTTCTAGCTCCTTGGTACGCTTCTGGTTTAAAAAACAAACTTGCAATTTGCCATTCTCTGCCTTTGCGCTTAAAGATTTCATCGATTTTTAAAAGAGTTGTTCCGGTATCTACAATGTCTTCTAATACCACAATTGCCTGCTCTTGTTGCAGCTCTCCTAAACCAATTAACTCTTGTACTTTACCCGTTGTTTGCATACCCTTGTAAGAACTTAATTTTACAAAAGATATGGTGCAATCGCCAGGATAAGCTCGAAGTAAATCGGATGCAAATACAAAAGAGCCGTTTAATACAGCTACAAAATGAGGTATTTTTCCATTTAACTCTAAGTAAATTTCTTTAGCCAGGCGGGTAACCTGCTCTTTTAAGATCTTTTCTTCTAGGTAAATTTCAAAGTCCAAATCTAGAACCTTTAGCTTCTTCATAGCTGGCAAAAATACAAATTAATGCAGGATTAATAAGACGTACTGAATAGTTTTAATTTTGAGAAAGCATTTGCCCAAATGCTTTGTTAAAATGCCTAAAAAGGTTTAAGCTCAAATTGCTTCATTTTATTTCGACTTGAAAGTTGTTTCGTACAAGTGTATCCATTCTGAAGTAGTCATTTTACGAACCAGTTCTGCTAGTAACTCGTAAGGTATGTCGTCCATTTTTTTAAAACGGATACAGCTTTTACCTAAG
The DNA here is from genome assembly GCA_963933205.1 of uncultured Flavobacteriales bacterium. GTDB lineage: Bacteria > Bacteroidota > Bacteroidia > Flavobacteriales > UBA7430 > UBA6772. The sequence goes on along the minus strand of CAWVTK010000136.1, from coordinate 4,759 downwards.
TCTATTTTGCGCTTGCAATGCTTTGGGTATTCTGCTACAAACCAATCGTATAATTGTTTGTTGGCATACATTCCCATGTGGTAAAGAGCCACAAAATTCTTTTGGGAGGCCATACTTATAAAGGGCAGGGGCAATTCTGGCGCACAATGGTAGCCCGCAGGATATATGGAATGCGGTACTACATAGCCAATCATTCCGTAGCTCATTTGTTCCTCAAAACCTGGGGCTAAGTTCTGTTTTAGGAGTGCTCTGAGTTTGGTAATTACTACTTTTCTATCGTCTGGTAGCTGATCGATGTAGTCGGATGGACTGCTCGCTATGTATTTCATGCACTATAAAGTTGGTTTTTCATTCTTTAAATTTAACAAAAAGAGCTGAAAAACAAGCAAGGTACTATTGAAGTTGCTTTAGTAGTTCTTGCTTACTCATTATGCCGGCTTGGCGCCATACTTCTGCTCCATCGGTAAAGAGTAAAAAAGTGGGTACGGATGCAATGTTGTATTTTTCTGTAAGGGCTTTGCTTTGGTCTAAGTCTATGCGTATTATAAATACCTGGTCTTTTAGGCTTTCTTCCAACTCGTTTATAATCGGAACCATTTTTCGGCAGGGCACACACCACTGGGTATGAAAATCTACCAAGACTTTTTTGTTTGTTTTTAACAAAGCATCAAATTCGGCAACAGACAAGGACTTTATATGTGCATCTTTAACTACAGAGGAGGCTACAACTGGAAGTTTGGCTTTTTCCCAAGCGCGCATTCCACCAGACAAGTTGTACACCTCAAACTGACCTAATTCTGTTAATATTTTTGCTGCCTTACTACTTCTGCCTCCACTTTTGCAGTACACGTAAACAGGCTTGTCTTTTTGAATAAAGGCGAGCTTAGATTCAAAATCCTTATCGTAATAGTTGAGTGTACTGGCATTTTCGATTTTACCACTGGCAACTTCTTCCGGGGTTCTTACATCCAATACAATTCCGTTGCCCGATGCTACGAGTACTTTAAACTCTTGAGCAGAAACATTTTTTATGGTTTGTGTATTGCCACAAAAGGTAAAAACCAATGAGCTAATAAGCAGGATAATTGCAGTGATTTTATTCATTAGAATGCTAGGTTTAAATTTTAGAATTTAAAGAAGACCAACCTCCACCATTTAGGGCGGTTACTCCTGCAGATTTTAATACAGAAGTTGCTTGGCCGGAGCGAATACCAGAAGCACAGCACAAAATAATGGTACAGTTTAAGGATTTTATTTTTTGGCTTTGTGTGCTTATTTTTTGAAGTGGAATGTTTTGAGCTCCTTTTATATGACCTCTTTTATATTCTGCCTCAGACCGCACGTCTATAATTATTGCTCCTTGCTCTAGTAGCTCTTTGTAGTTGGTTGTTTTAAAGAGTCTTTTTAAAAAATTAAACATCTGTGCGTTTTTGAGCATTTACCATGGCCCAAGCACCACCGTTGGTAACGTTTGTAAAGTCTTTAGAAAGCAGATAATCGGTAGCTTGGCCAGAGCGTCCGCCAGATAAGCAACACAAAACGAGGGGTTGCATGTTTCTTAATTCTTCTATGCGGGCTTCCACTTCGTTTAAAGGAATGTTTAAGGATCCTGGAACATTTCCGCCGGCAAACTCTTCTGGAGTTCGTACATCTACGATGCTTACCTCTGGGGAGTTGATCAATTCTTGTAAATTCATTGTTTGGTTTTTACTTAGGGCAAAAGTCGGAAGAATATTCTGCTTGGAGCGGTTTTTAACTATAAATAAAAGGGCTTAAAACCAAAACATTAATGAGTTGGGCTTTAACTACAATCCTTAAAAAATTCAATCTGAATATGTGTTTTTTAATTTTTGTTTGTCTCTTTTTTTCTGAACTTTTTTAGGGGTAAAAACTTCAAATTCGCCTTTGGTGGTTTTTACTTTATGTACCAAAGGAATTTCTTCAGTACTCAAAAATGCACACTTAACATACGTATCTTCTTCTTCATTAAGCTCTACCTCTATACATAAATCTAGGTTTGGGCCATAGCAAACTTTTATTGGAGATTCTTTTAATCTAAAATTTAAAACTGAAAATGAGTTTGGTACGAAATCATACTTCAAACTATCATTTACTGAAAATTTCAAAGGTGCATTTACTTCATTTTTACCCATCCTGTAAAAACAGAGCTTAACCATTTTACCCAAAGATTTTACTTTTTCTTCTTCTACATTTATAGGCATGCCCGTGAAGGTATCAATAAAATATTCCGTTGGTCTATTTTTAGCTATCTTATGGTTAGCAGCACTAGAAAGGCCCACTAAAATCAAACCTCCAAAAATAATAGTTGCAATTAGTGGGGCTTGATCGATTTTGTCAAATCCAACAAATCGATAGGTGTTTTCTTCTAATTCAATTGGAAAATATTCATTTTGATGGAGAATGTAAGCCGATTCTCCATCAGAAAACCCCCATATTTCTTTAATTTTTCTGTTAGAATTTGAATCTCTCGGCGGAAAAAAAGACGAAGTTTCATTCCACTTTTTATGTGTTCTGGGTTTAGAGTTTACGTAATATTCTTTTGTGATGCTGGGCTTGTTTGCTAAGAACTCCTCAAAATTTTTATAAACACCCGCTACCAAGTTGTCAGGAAGAGATACTTCCATTTCTTTATTTTCACTAAATTCTAAATCCAAGTTTTCTTTTAAAGAGGAACCAAGTTTTTCTAAACAGTGCTTAATCCCTTCTCTAATTCTTGTTTCATGGTGCCTTGCCGCTCCAATAGATGATCTTTCTTTTTTGTCAGATCCTGTTTGGTATACTTTTACAAAATGACCTGAATCATCGTATGAATAAAAATCCATTTTTAGGATCGCTTTGCAGATTTTAAGTCCGCTTAATGTGATTTCAGAAAGTTGTAAATCGATGATTTTTATAAGAATCTCTTTTTGCCCCTTTTCCTTTGGTAAAGAATTTGAAATGAAGTTAAAAATAGCTACTTCTGAACCGTCTTTAAATTGTGCATTATGTTTATGATTGACACCTCTCTTTTGGATTGTCCAAGTGATCGCTTTGTCCTCTCGCTCATCAATTACTTTGGAGATGTAAAAATCTCTGTTTGCTATTTCAAATTTTTCATTTTCTAATTCGATAAATAAAACCTTATCCTGACTTTTAGAAAGTAATGGTAAAAGCAATAATACAAATAGTAGTTTGTTCATAGTAATTTTAATTAGTGAACAGTAGAGGCTTTTGGTGGAGTGTCAATTTATTTTCGACAGGAAGCGGTATCATTTCTTAGTCGGTATTGTAAAGTTGAGTCCTAAATTAAAGGTAAAACCGTCGATATTATCTATCCATATTACTCCAAAAGAACGCCCTATAGACAGGTCTAAAAAGCTCTTTCTAAAACTATTGAAATAAACCATTTTTCCAAAAAACAATGTCACGCCATTTAAAGTTCTGATCGGATCGTTGTTGTGTTTAATAAGGACAGCTGTACCGTAATTTAAATTGGCGTAAAATTTATTTATATTCGTCTGAACACCAACAGAATAACCAAAAGGACCTAAACTAAGCACTAACTTACCTTTATGGTTTGAGCCGATTAAAGCTTTTACACCTAACACCCCATAACTAGGACCTATACCTATACCTAAACTGAGTTTAGATTCCGATTCTGAAGTTTGAGCGTAAGCTGTAGAACTTATAAAAATGAAGGAAATGAAAATAAGTATGTAGTGTTTCATTCGTCTGATAATTTAGGACCAAGTTCTAAGAATTTTAAAGGCACAAGTATTTTACGTTATACACAAAACGATCGCTTTAAAAATGCGAGGTCATTTCGAAATACGCATTATACGTTTTAACTATTAAAAGCGATAGCCTATGTTAATACCTAGTCTGTAACTAAAAGGATTCACCTCATTAAGCTCCTCTAAATGTTCCAAGGGAGTGTAATTATCGGAATAATTTACGGAGTGCGAAAAGTAACGACCTATTCCAGCATTCGTTCCAAAGACAAAACCAGAATGATGAACCCATTTTTTACCTGTAATAACTCCGAGTGCAATTCCGCCACTTGTCGCCTTTACTTTCGAATATTCATTATTCGAATTTAGAAAAGTGTCGAATTCTGGGGCTGAGGCGTATGCGTAGTTTAGATATGGCCCTGCGAAAAATCCGCTTGCATCATTTCCTCTAAAATAAAAACGGAATTCTGTATTTATTGAGAGCACTGTAAAATCATAGTCGGAATTTTTTGGATTTTTGTAATACTGCACATTTGAAAACCAGCCTTTATCTTCCATTAACCTTTCGTAACCAATACTGACATTATTAACAAACAAACCAAGCATATTTGTTTGAATCTCGTGATTTTGGGCCTTTACTTTTTCTGGAATCATAAAAGATAAGCCAATAAATAAGAATAATATTCGTTTCATTTTTTTGATTTTTATAAATTAATTTTTTATTTATTTATTTCCAAACAAGTGATTTAAGAAGCCAATTCTTTTAAACATATCGTAAAAAAATCCATACAAATATATTAACTTAAATTAATACATGTATTAAGGTGTTCCTCTTATTTACCGACTAGGATAAATTAAAGAGTACAATTTGTTAAATCGCAAACAACCTTTCAAACGGGCTTTGTTTTAAAACACAAAACTGCATCATTTATTTACTGTAGGAAGTAAAGTCTTATTTGGAAATAAATCCATATTAAAGTCAGGCTTTCCAAAACCTCCATACACACAGCCTCCAAAAGAAAATAAAG
>CAWVTK010000135.1:0-5583 GCA_963933205.1 uncultured Flavobacteriales bacterium | reverse complement strand
GTGTAGGTTAAACTTCTTAAAATATAAATGTTCGTCAGTCCAGTTTTTGGAGTAGAGCTACTGCATAAGCAGAAACCCCTTCTTCTCTACCAACAAAGCTTAATTTTTCTGTGGTGGTTGCTTTAATAGATACTTGGCCAGCAGAAACATGCATTACCTCTGCCAGTACTTTTTTCATTTCGGGTATGTGTGGGTTAACTTTTGGTTTTTGAAGCGCAATGGTAGAGTCTATATTGCCCAATTCAAAACCATTTTCCCGAATGAGTTTCATTACGTCTTTAAGCAAAATCTTACTGTCTATTCCTTTGTATTTGCCATCGGTATCTGGAAAATGAAAACCTATGTCTCGCAAATCGGCAGCACCCAGTATAGCATCGCAAATAGTGTGAATTAATACATCAGCATCGGAGTGCCCTACTGCGCCTTTTTCGTGCGGCACTAAAATACCTCCAAGCCAAAATTCTTCTCCGTCAGCCAATTGATGAACATCAAAACCAAAACCTATTCTTATGTTCATATTTTATTGTTTATCGGTAGAGTACAAGGCCGCCATATCAAACAACATGGTAAAGCGTAAGGTATTGGCCAAAGGGCTTCTTGTACCTCTTTGAGCAGGCAGTAAAAAGGCCATGTCTAAAGAAAATACATTCATGCGTAAACCTACCCCAAGGGTAAAATACTTTCGGTTACCTTTTGTTTCGTGCTCGTAAAAATACCCACCTCTAAAAGCAAATTGCTTTAAATACCAGTACTCCATACCAACCGAATACATCAGCTCATTTATCTCTTCCTGAAATCCTCCAGGTGCATCGCTAAAAGATTGAAAAACGCCTTGAAGTGTTCCAACATTAGGATCTTGACCAGCCTCAATCACTCGATCTCCATTTTCATCTCTAATCTCCTGATTGTCTTCATCAAGAGCATAAACAGGCGGTGTTGGCACCAGTAGTTTATTTACATCAAAAGCAAAAGAAACGGAATTGTAATCGTCTAACTCCATATTAAAACTAGCCCCTAAACGACCGTTTGTTGGCAAAAAATGTTCCTCTCCTCCATCGGTGTACGAGATTTTATTCCCAATATTGGTAATGTTTACACCCGCAGCCCAATAGGCTGTTTTATCTTCTACCTTAAACTCATCACTTTGGTAATAAGAAGACAAATCAACTCCAAAAGAAGTTCCTGGTTTTGTAGGAGCTCCACCTTGCACATTTATACCTCCCGTTAAATTTGAATAGATATAACGCATAGCCAATCCCGAAGAAAAGTTTTCGGAAAGCTTCATGGCATAAGCACCATCTAATGCAAATTCGTTGGGACTAAATTTAGAAATAGCTTGACCTTCATTATCGGTAAATTGAATTTCGCCTAAAGAGAAATATCGTAAACTAGCAGCAACTGTACTTCGGTTGTTTAAACGCTTAAAGCCCGACAAGTAACTCAAACTAATTTCGGGAACCAAAGCTTGCAACCAAGGTGTATAGGAAACCGAAAAGCCGTTATCGTCCTCTAAAAAGGCCAACTTAGATGCGTTCCAATGAATAGAATTATGATCGGGACTTGTTGCAGCACCTACATCTCCCATTGCACCAGCTCTAGAGTCTGGAGCAATTAATAAAAATGGAACTGAAGTAGATATTGTATTCAGGTTATTCAAATAGTCTGAATCGGAGTTTGGAATATCGTCTTGTGCAAAGGCTTGTGTATTCATTAAAACAGCTGCAAAAGCTATACATGCAATTTTTTTCATGGGGTCAGTTTTAAAACGGAACAAATTTATGAATTTATTAACGCTAATTTTATTTTATTAGTACCATTTGTGTACTAATTGTATTTTCTTTTTTAGTAGAAGGGTTGAGTACCGTAAGTTTACACAAATAAACGCCCGTTGCAACAGTGCTTCCGCCATCAGTATCGGCGTTCCAAACAAAGTCCGTATTGGAGTAGGAAGAATTTAAAATAGTGTTTTGTATGGATTTAACTCGACGGCCATTAAAGTCATAAATATCCATACGTACTTCTAAATCTTGTGAGGATTGGTTGTGTTCAAAATGAATGCGGGTATATTCGTTAAACGGATTCGGGTAATTCATTAAATTACTCAAAATTAAACCTTCGTTTTTAACTACTAAAAACTCTGTAAAATCTTCAGATGAATTATTATGAACGTCCCATACTTTAATTTTTAAGGTGTGTAATCCTTCGGTTAAATCGGAAAAAGGGTAAGAAACTACACCGGATTGGTAGGAGTCTAAATTGGATTCGTAGTATTGGTTTAAAACAATAGAGTTCTGACTGTCTTGATCCAGAATAGCGACAATATCGTGTCCGATACCATTGCCCGTAGTGTTAACGCCAGAATCGTCTGTTACCTCGGCAAATAAGCTTGGGTTCGAGTTTGTAATACCTCCCACTCTAAAACTATTATTATTCATAAAGAGCTGAATTTCTGGACCAAAGTCATCAGAATCGGCATTTTCGTCGAATCCGCCAATTAATACCGAGGCATCTGCCCCAATAGCATCTGTAAGACTGTCTTGCGCATATAGCGCTATTTTACCTAAACCGTAGGCATAGGAAATATCTTTTGGTACAACAAACTCAAATTCAAACAAGCCACTATCTACTGTAACATTACCAGCATAAAGTATGCTTTGTTGGAGTTCAAAATAAAATGGATCTAAAAATTCGAAGTCGTTATTTAGGGTTTGAAGCTTGGTGGGTTTATCGTAAATTTTAGGTTTAACAATACCATTAAAAGATGTTTTAACAGATTCATCTGGATTTAAAACGGCGCCTCGTACAATAATTCTAGAAAGCGCTTTTACAGAGTCTATAGGTTCTTGTGTTAATGCGTCTACTATTTCAGTGATCTTTATTGTTGTTTGAGGAATTGGAAATTTCAAAGAAGGATCACCCAATAGCGTGAATTTCATTTTGTTGGTAGCCGAAATTCCTGAGGTATTCAAATCGTTTTTCATGGCCCTCATAATAGAGCCAAAGCTCAATACTTCTCCGGCACTTTCCGGAATTGCATACTTATAAAAAGCAAGCGATAGGTTTTTTGCATCGTTTTCCTGAATGGTTCTTGTGGTGGTAAACAGTGCAATACCAGCACCGGTAGGGTTTAACAAAATTTGCTCCCCGGCGGATACTCTTTTCACATCGTCGTATCTAGAAAACTCGCAGGTAGCCGTTATAAAAACAGCTAAATTGTTCATGTTTTCCCAAGTATTAATATCTATTAATTCTAGCACCCGCTCTTCTGCCCAGCCTACTTCTCCTCCATGGCCGTAATAATGCATCATTAAAGCGCCCTTGTTTACCTGGTCTACAATTGCTTGGCGCGCGTCTGGATAGCGCTGACCGCCTGAGGAAGACTTTTGTTGGTAGGCGTCTAAATAGATTTTATTGATGTTATAATTGTGGTATGTAGTATCCAGATGACTTGCAATTTGATTTATGTTGTCTTGCAATCTAAACTCCCAATTTTCATCGTCTACATCGTCGGCAACAAAGCAAATTGTAGACCTCCAATCTCCAAAAGAGTTTACCGAATTGTAGTTGATTATTTTATCGACTACAGCCTGTGCTTCATTTAAAGTTTGGCAAACAATACGGCCAACGCCTATATCCATACCATCGGAACTCATGGAGTTTTGAGCCCCCTCCAAGGTATCTAAATAAGCGATAAAATCGTCGGTACAAAAAGAGGCTCCTAGTGCAAAGGAATATTCTGATTGAAAAGTAGGAACGAAATTCACATCATCGTAAAGTCCGTTAGCATTGGTTATGCCTTTGTAATCGTAACTCGCATCGCCAAAAAGAAGTACGTTTTCAGGAAGGTCGTTTTCTGTTTGAGCCTTGTCGTAAAACATTTTAACATACGACCTTAAAGCAATTAAATCTTGTTTTCCCGAGCTAAACTCGTTGTAAATTTGCTCTGTGGTGGCAACATTAACTCGCATGCCATCTTCTTGAATATGAAATTCTGCTAAACGTTCTGCAGCTTCTAAAAATTCTTCGGCAGTTATAATTAATAAGTCTGCAGGTAATTGACCGTGTAAGTTTTGATTAGGTATTTGCTTATCAAACAAGGGCTTATTGTAACTAGACTTGTTTAAATCGTGAATTACAAACTCCTTTAAACGGTTTGTTTGTATGGAAAAACTATCGTAGTTCGTGAGATTTATTTGAGTACTATTTGTAGGGTCTGTTACCTCCCAAATAACAAAATTATTTAAATTAGAGTTAATTAAAAACTTAGAGACTCTATTCTCGGCCACAGTAGAAGGCTCTTTAAATAGCAACTGACCTCCATTGTAACTTAATGCACATTTAGCTTCTAGTTCTATATAATCGAGGTAGGCAAATGCAGCAGCATCTCCATTTTTATTATAAGAAACACTTAAACTGATGTTGTCTTGATTGCTTGAAAATTCAGCAATAGCCTCACCATCATCTACATAAACCGATGAGCTTACATTGGTGCCTATTGGTACGTTGAGAATTTCTGATCCGTTTTGCTTACACGAAATACTTGTAGCAGATGAAGATCGAGCTACAGCTCTCGATTTTATTCGAATAGGACTTGTTTTTATTCTAGAATCGAAGTTAAAATTAAGATTGTACTGTTCGTTAAAACTAAAATACTCGCCAAACCATTGCCTACCGGTACTTTGTAAGTTTTTATTTTCCCATTCGTAAAAAGTTGCTTGTGTATGAAAATCGACTTCGAAGTTTGGGTTTTCTGCTTGTTCAATAGTTTGAATTCTTTTACCATATTCGTCGCCAATATGAAGGTAATAGTAATTATTGGTATCGTATATATTTAAAACATGTTCAAAAGCAGAATTTAAATTATTGTATTTCCATCTATGAGGAGCTTGAGCGTAAAAGACTGCAAAGTCATTCGAATCGAAAATTCCATCCTCTTCACCAGAGACGAAAATTGCGTTTTGTACTAAATCGTCGTATCTAAAATCAGCATTGTACTCTGGAAGCATAGTACCCCCATTTCCGTAAATCTGGATATTACGTGGATCTATCGAGGCTAAGGAGACACCCATTTCATCAAAGCTAGATTTATCAATTCTATACAGACCGTCGTCGCTTACTTTAAAACGAAACCAATCGCCCTGACTTAAAACAGAATTCTGGTTTGATGTTCTTTTAGCATTTATATCAAAATCTGAATAGGTTAAATTAAGCGTGTAACTAAAGTGAGTGATTTTATGGCTGGCGGTTAAAGGAATGAATGCAAAAATTAGATAAGGGATCTTACGTTCGTAAGAAATACGCCATTTTAAAGGAGAATTGGGCAAGTCAGAACTTAATAGATTGAGATCTAAAGCTGAAAAAAGACTGCTATCGAGAGATGTAATAAGCACATTGGCGGATAATACATTTTCTGGAAGACGTATTTTTTTCTTAAAAATTGGAAAGTTGTGCTCTTCAAACGAGTAAAAAGCATCTTTAAAAGAAACGGTTTCTACAAGGCTATCGTTGTATAAATGAGATTTAGAACCTAACCATGACAACTCTATAAACTCTTGGTTTTGAGCAAACAGACCACCAATAGAT
>CAWVTK010000134.1:0-5608 GCA_963933205.1 uncultured Flavobacteriales bacterium | reverse complement strand
ATATGCAGCGCACTGGAAATACAAACAAGAAGGTAAAGTAAAAGAGGGTAATTTAGACGATTGGATAACCCAAATTAGAGAGCTTTTAGAAAATCCAGAATCTAATGCAGTAGACTTTTTAGAAGAATTTAAGCTTAATTTATTCTCAAAAGAAATATTTGTTTTTACACCAAATGGAGATTTAAGAACCCTACCGAAAGGAGCCTCAGTATTAGATTTTGCTTTCGATATACACACCCAAATTGGAGAAACTTGCTTGGGCTGCAAAGTAAACGGAAGATTAGTACCCTTGAGTCATAAATTAAAAAGTGGAGACCAAGTTGAGGTTATTAGCTCAAAAAACCAAAAACCAAAAAAAGCTTGGCTCAATTTTGTTATTACAGCCAAAGCAAAAAACAAAATAAATGGATCTTTAAAAGAAGAGAAAAAAGTAATAGCTGCCGATGGAAAAGAAATTCTTGAAAGGAAATTAAAAAACCTAAAGCAAAATTTTACGGACACTAGCATAAATGAACTGTGCATCTATTTTAAGTTTAAATCGAGTTTAGATTTATTTTTTGCGGTAGGAACGGGAGAACTCACCAATACTAAATTAAAAGAATTTGTTGTAAACAAAAACAGTTGGTATCAATACTTAAAGAGTAAAATTTACCGAAAACCATCGAAGCCAACCGAACAAAAAGAAGAAATTAAATACGACACATTGGTTTTTGGCTCGACCGATGAAAAGTTAGAATTCTCTTATGCAAAATGCTGCACTCCAATTCCTGGCGACCAAGTCTTCGGGTTTACTACCATTCGCGAAGGAATTAAGATTCACCGTCTCGACTGTCCTAATGCAGTAAGACTGCAGTCTAACTTTGCTTATAGAATTTTGGAAGCAAAATGGATAGACAGCAGCAATAAAGAATCCATCGCCATGCTAAACATCAAAGGAATTGATCGAGTTGGATTAATAAATGAGGTTACCCAAATACTGTCTAACAACTTAAAAATAAACATCCAATCTATAAATATTAGTAGTGTAGATGGTGTTTTTGATGGACTTATAACAGTGGTAATACAAGATAAAAACAGTTTAACATCTGTAATGGAAACCTTAAAAAAAGCAGAGGGAATAAGCTCTGTAAAACGAAGATTTAAAAGTAAGTAATAACTAAGTCGAATTAGAAATTAATGCTTAGTTTTACGGCTTGTTTCTGACTCCTATTTAACACAATGAGCAAGAAAATACAAGAGCAAGTAAAACAGGTATTTACTACCTACCTAGGTCAAAACGGGCAACGAAAAACTCCCGAGCGTTTCGCAATACTCAAAGAAATTTACGATTACAACGATCATTTCGACATAGAGACACTCTACATCAAAATGAAAAACCAAAACTATCGAGTAAGTAGAGCAACCCTTTACAATACGATTGAATTGTTGTTGGATTGTAATTTGGTTCGCAAACATCAATTCGGTGAGAATCAATCTCAATACGAAAAGAGTTTTACCAACAAACAACACGACCACCTGGTGTGTACCGAATGTAGGAAAGTATTAGAATTCTGTGATCCGAGAATACAAAACATTACAAATGCAGTTGAAGAAGCCTTGGGCTTTAAAGTAGTTCACCATGCATTAAACATGTACGGTACATGTAAAGAATGTACCTTAAAACAAACACCCTAAGCAAAAAAAAATGGCAGTAGATGTTCTCTTAGGTCTCCAATGGGGAGACGAAGGAAAAGGAAAAATAGTTGATGTACTTACTTCAAACTACGACATTATTGCACGATTCCAAGGAGGTCCAAATGCAGGGCACACCTTAGAGTTTGACGGAATAAAACACGTTCTTCATACCATACCATCGGGTATATTTCATCCTACGGCACTCAATGTTATTGGTAATGGTGTTGTTATAGATCCGGTTATCTTTAAAAAAGAATTGGAAGGATTAGAGAAACTAAATGTAAACTTTGAGGGCAAACTGTTAATCTCCAGAAAAGCTCATTTAATTTTGCCAAGTCATAAGATGCTAGACGCTGCTTCTGAACAAGCAAAAGGAAAAGCAAAAATTGGTTCGACCTTAAAAGGTATTGGGCCAACATACATGGACAAAACAGGTAGAAACGGACTTAGAATTGGAGATATAGAATTGCCCGATTTTAAAGAACGTTACAGCAACTTAGTAAACAAGCACAAACAACTGCTCAACCATTACGACTTCGAGTACGATATTGAAGCGATGGAGACCGAATGGTTTGAAGCGATTGAAAGATTAAATAAATTAGAATTTATTGACAGTGAGCACTACCTGGATAATGCACGTAGAGCAGGAAAAAAGGTGTTGGCCGAAGGAGCTCAAGGCTCTTTACTCGATATTGATTTTGGAACCTACCCATTTGTAACCTCTTCTAATACAGTTGCTGCAGGAGCTTGTACAGGCTTGGGTATTGCACCTAACAGAATAGGCGAAGTATTTGGAATATTTAAAGCCTACTTAACCCGTGTTGGAAGTGGCCCATTTCCCACAGAATTACTGGACCAAACGGGTGCCGAAATACAAAAAGCTGGAAATGAATTTGGTGCAACTACTGGAAGACCTAGAAGATGTGGATGGATTGATTTACCAGCGCTTAAATACGCCATTAATGTAAATGGAGTTACCCAATTAATGATGATGAAAGCTGATGTTTTAAGTGAGTTTCCGACCATTAAGGTTTGTACTCATTACAAATACAACGGCGAAATTATTGATTACCTACCGTACAATATAGAAGGCGATAAGATTGAGCCTATATATAAGGAATTTACGTGTTGGAAAGAAGACCTAACAGGAATAACTGAAATGTCGGACTTACCAATAGAGCTTACCGACTATGTAGAGTACTTAGAAAAGGAACTCGAAACGCCCATTACAATTGTTTCTGTAGGGCCTGACAGAACTCAAACAATACACAACAACAAATAACAAAACAGCCCCGGAAACGGGGCTTTTTTTATGATTAAACAGCTTACATATTTACTTACGCTCTCATTGGTCTTACTACACCTTAAGACGAATGCCCAAACGCAAATAGAAATTATTAACGCGGATGAGATTTCCTATAACAAAAAAGTTAGTGAAGACCGCCAATTACTTAGAGGTAATGTAAGAACCAAGCACGAAAATAGATTTTTAAACTGCGACAGTGCTTATTACTATGCAAAAGAGAATAGAATAGAAGCCTTTGATAATATTTACATTTGGCAGGGCGATACCTTAAGCTTAAAAGGAGATTACTTGATCTACCACGGAAATCATCAGTTAGCCGAAATAGAAAACAATGTACGTTTTAGGCACAACGAAATGAAACTCGAAACTCAAAACTTAAACTTCAACTTTAATACAAACGAAGGCTATTTCGACACAAAAGGCATTATAACAAATAAACAAAAATCACTCTCTAGCTCTAAAGGAGTCTACTATTCCGAAACAGAAAAATTTGATTTTTACGGAGATGTATTGGTAGAAGATGAAAAGGAAAAACTTAGAGCCGACACTCTTTTTTATTGGTTAGAAACCGAATACGCCACGTTTTTATCTAATGGAATTATAGAAAACGAAGACTTTGAAATTAAAGCTCAAAAAGGTTGGATTGACCAACTTGAAGGAAATGCTTTTTTAAGTAGCCATGTAGAAATAACTCAAATGAAAGATTCCTACAAAATGTATGCAGACACATGCTACTTAAGCGACCAAATGAAACGAAGTATTTCTTACGGCAACACTCTGCTTTACCTTCCTTTTAACTCAGACTCCTTGTATTTAACTGCCGATACCTTAAGAAGCAACCAAAACACAAACCTTATTAAAGCACACCATACGGTAAGCTTTAAAACCGAATCTTTAACTGGCCAATGCGACTCCTTGAGTTACCATACCGAAAATAGCCTAATTTACTTAAATACAGAACCTGTTTTGTGGCTGGAGGATTTTCAACTAACCGCAGATACCATTACGCTTTTACTTGTAGAAAACAAATTAGAAAAAGCGTATTTAAACAGTACTGCTTTTATAGCCTCGAAACTAGACAGTGTTTCGGTAAACCAAATTAGTGGCATAAACATGCAAGCTAATTTTAAAAACAACACACTAAACACCATAAATGTTTGGGGTAACGGAGAAAGCATTTATTATATAGAGGAAGAAGAAACTGCTGCAAATATTGCTTTAAACAAAATTATATGCAGCAATATGGATATTAGAATAGAAGAAAATAGCCTTAAAAACATTAAATTCTTAGAAAAACCCACAGCAACCTTGTACCCTATAAGTGATGTTAGCTTAGATTTAAGGTTTTTAAAACACTATAAAAGCCACAATAAAGAGTTAATTTTAAAAGAACTTGAAAGTAAAACTCAAGTACATAAAGGGTTTTAATAAATTTTCACTTTCTTTGTGCGGTTATAAGTAATGGCACAATTATTTCTTAAAACACAACAATACTAAACTAATCCTTTGATATAGCGGAATTTTTACTAAATTCACGCTTTCAAAGACAAGAAAATAACAAGAAACAAATTACAAAAAGTTATGAAAAAGATTATTCTTTCACTTGCAGCAGTATTAGCATTTACTCTAACATCTGATGCACAAACACGTAAAGGTACTGTATTGCTAGGTGCAGGAAGCCAATTTTCTGAGCAAAACATAAACACTCTTGCCATTACACCTAAAGTAGGTTTCTTTGTACAAGATGGTATTGCTATTGGTGCATTGGTTAATTTCCAAAACGACAACGTAGACAAAACAGACTACGAATTAAACGACCAAACTGCTGAAATAGGTGTTTTTGGACGTTACTACGTATCGAACAACTTATTTGCTGAAATTTCTTTAAGTAGTAAAAATGTAAGTACTGAGAGCTTCGAAGGGATAGATGAATTAGTACATATGTATACCTTAAATGGAGATTTAGTTGCTCCGGGGACAGAAGGAGCTATACTCGCATTTGATGCAGCTGGAAACCCTATTTATGGACTTATTGAAACGCTACAAGTAGTAGAAAACTCTGTAAAATCTTTAAACTTTAACTTAGGTTTAGGGTATACCATTGTATGGAGAGAGCACTTTGCTATTGAGCCTTTTATGAACTTAACGTTTATGAACGGAGAAAGAAAAGAATACGATGCGGCTAATAAATTCATCCAAAATCAAGACATTACAGGAACAAACTTTAACTTAGGTGTAAACTTAAGCTTGTTCTTCTAAGAGATTAGATACACATAAGAAAAAGCTTGCCTCACTGAGGCAAGCTTTTTTTTGTGCTTGTAAATTTTAACTATTACAGATAATCTACTATTGCTTGTATACACACCTATTAAGAGGCTGCTGTTTAACTCGTCTTTAAAAAGTCAATAAACTGATTAGCAATAATAGAAATACGCTTACAAGCGCTAAAACAATAAAGCCAGGCAAAGCTTAGTCATTAGAATAGTTTACGGTGTGCAAAAAAAACAAGCACAAAAAAACCTACACATAGTGGTGTAGGTTAAACTTCTTAAAGTATAAATATTATCAGTCCATTTTTTGGAGTAGAGCTACTGCATAAGCAGAAACCCCTTCTTCTCTACCAACAAA
>CAWVTK010000133.1:0-5637 GCA_963933205.1 uncultured Flavobacteriales bacterium | reverse complement strand
CGAGAATGTAATGTAGACCAACCTCGTAACTTGGCAAAATCCGTTACTGTCGAGTAAAATTTACGAATCGCTAACTTTACTAAAAAAATTGCTCCGCTAGCGCGGAGCAATTTTTTTTTACACTACTAGATAATTTTATGAGTAAAAGAATATATACTGTTTTATATCAAGCATTTGTATGTAAATTATTGAAATACTTCTTTAAAAAAAAACAGCCGTTTAGCTCCTAAAACAAAACCTAATAGGATATAATAATTAAAAAAATTAAAAATATATTTGTATAGCTTAATTTATAACTATGCGTGTGAATAATTATTGGTGTTTCTGTGTACTTGTACTGTCTTTTTTTTCGTGTGAACGAGAAAAAATTAAATACATTGAAGACACGGGAACCTTGCCACAGCTAAGAATTTTAATTGATGAGAATTACTTGTGGTCTGCTGACTCTGGTTTGTATGTAATTGGAATAAATGGTAAAGAATTGTGTGGTCCTATCGCAAATTACAATCAAAAATGGGAGTATCCTGCCAGCGTAAGCTATGTAAATAAGGGTGAAATACTCTTTAACGAGCAAGTAGGTTTAAGAATTAAAGGAGGATGCAGTAGAGTGAGTTCCATGAAATCATTGGGGCTGTATTGGAGAAAAGAATATGGAAACAGCAGACTAGAATACCCTGTGTTTAGAAACTCAGCTATAAGTTCATACAAACGACTTTTTCTTAGAAATTCGGGTAATGACTTTGGCGAAACTCAAATAAAAGACATTTCCATAAATTCCATCGTATCAGAGGATGCGAACTTTGAAATGCAGCAATATACTCAATGCGTAGTCTACTTAAATGAAGAATATTGGGGCATTTACAACCTCAGGGAAATGATTACTAAGCATTATTTTGAAACTCATTTTGGATATGAGAAAGAAAACATTGACTTATTAGAGGGTTCCGAAATAAACCCATGGGCGGATGATGGCAGCCCAAAT
Organism: uncultured Flavobacteriales bacterium; assembly: GCA_963933205.1. GTDB lineage: Bacteria > Bacteroidota > Bacteroidia > Flavobacteriales > UBA7430 > UBA6772. The sequence goes on along the minus strand of CAWVTK010000133.1, from coordinate 4,655 downwards.
AACTATAAGAATACAGTTGTTAGTTTCCTGCAAAACAACGACTTATCCTTGGAAAGTAATTACATGCAAATTGGCAACTTGATTGATGTAGACAGTTATATAGACTACATAATTGTAAACACCTATATAGGCAATAGAGATTGGCCACAAAACAATGTAAAATGGTGGAAAGATAGAACAAACGACCAGTCTAAATGGAGGTGGGTGCTTTTTGACACAGACCTGTCTTTTGAGCTGAATAGAGTTGAGAGAATATGGATTGGGGATTTGATTGGTGAGCCTTTTAATCAAAACCAAGCCTCCTTTTTTATTTTTAATAAACTCTTAAAAAACACCCAGTTTAAAAAAACATTTTTGGACCGTTATCTGTATTTTATAGAGCATGTATTCGATCAGAATAGAGTTGAATCTATGATAAGGCAAACAAAAAATACTATTGATGCTGAGTACTCTAATTTTCATGCAAAATGGAATGTTTTAAATCAATCTCAATGGGAAAATGAAATACAAAAAATGATTTCATTTAACACACAAAGACATCAAATTATGAAATCAGTAATTACACACCTGAGAAATGAGGGTAATTAAAGTAATTGTTCTGCTCCTGTGTTTGTTTGTACAGGAGTCCAAAGCACAAAAAACAAATGTGATGCTATCGTATGGCCAGTCAAAATTTATTCGTTCTCCTGGCCTGGAAGCTAGTATTTACATTTCGCCAAAACTAGGAATTGAATTTGGACTAAGCACTTATTTTTTAGACTATAGGCCCCAGCAATTGGTTAATATTAGCGATAATTACTTCTTTAATATCTACAATGTAAATATTGGTTTATGTGGAAGACTTTTAAATTACGAAAAGATAAAGGTAGAGTACACAGTAGGCGTAAAAGTATATTACGGACCCGAATTTGAGCCTTTGCACTTTTTTAAGAGTAAAGGGTATTATATATACTACGATGCATCCGAATTAAGACCAGACCTTGGAATAGATATGGGCTTACTAGTTCCTATTAACAAATACATAGCTGGACTAAAGTATGATACTGCTCGAAACAAATTAAGGCTCTTAGTTGGGATGTGGTTCTAAATATTAAAAGGTTTTAACCAAACATAGGATTAGAGAGTTCCTTTCTGAAATTTAAATTAACTCTTATATATTTTTAGTACTTTGCCGAAAATTTAATTAACCCCCCTTAAACTTAGAAGGATGAAATCAAGAATTTTTACACTTATTTTACTTGCTGCTACCAGTTTTGTTAGCGCACAAACCTGCGAACAGCAATATCCAAACGTAGACTATGCTTTAATTGAGGATTGCAACGGAAATTGCATTCCAGAAAATTGGTCGGGAGATAATGCCTGTGACGACGGAAGCTTCATGTTCAACATTGAAGAAGATGCATATTGTCAAATAATGGATTCTTTGGGAGATAATTTCTGCGAATATATAGCGGATTTATCTGGTTATGAGTACGTTTTTCTAAACTGTGAAAGTGTAGGTTTTGACGGGGGTGATTGTGAACCAATTCCTGGATGTACCGACGATGAGGCCTGTAATTATAATAGTAATAATGCAACAGTAGAAGATGGTTCTTGTCAGTTTGAAGATTGTTCTTGTGCAGACTATAGCTTATCGTTGTCAATGATTACAACAGAGGACTGTAACGGAAACTGCGCTCCAGAAAACTGGGTTGGAGATACTTACTGCGACGAAAACAACTTTATGTTTAACGTTGAAACAGGTACCTACTGCCAAACAACAGATGCAGAGGGCGATGGTTTTTGTGAAAACATTGAAGATCTTACAGGTTTTGTTTTGATTAACTTACTGTGTGAAGCGACTGAATTTGACGCAGGAGACTGCGAAGAAGTAGGTGTTGAAGAACTAATAGAAGGAGCAGCTAAAAAGTTGGTAAAAGTAGTAGATGTTTTAGGACGTAAAATTAATAAGACTTCTAAAAGTGAACTAAAGTTTTATATTTACGACGATGGTTCTTCTAAAAAAGTAGTTAATCTACAAGATTAACTACTCTATAAATAAGATAAATAAGCCCCAAGTTGGGGCTTATTTTTTTGCTTACTATTTTAAAATATAAAGAGTAAAAAAGAAATTATTACAAACAAATGGTTGAAGAATTTTAAAAGGTAGCTTTAATTTGTTAGCATAAACTTAGCACTATAAATCCAACTAAATGAGGCTAAATAGATGCTAGACAAACAAGAGCTTTATTGCAGATACATATTCAAAATACTATCTTTGAAATTGAATCTACTGTTAAAATTTAAGGGTATGAACCTACTAAAATCAATAAGTAAAGCTATGTTCTCAAAAGAAACAGCATTTCTTATAGCGCTTTTTCTGGCAGTAAAAAGCCCTGCACAAACGCATATTACAGTACTTGGGAAGGTGTATGCTGCAGAAAACAACACAAGCTTGCCCTTTGCATCCGTAAATTTAAAAAACAAGTTTAAAGGAACTGTAGCCAACAACGAAGGAACCTTTGCTTTTACAATTCCGATAAAACATGCAAAGGATACTTTGGAGGTAAGCTTTATAGGCTATGAAAAACAAGAAGTACTTATCGACACCATACAAGGAGATCTAAGGATAAAGTTAAATGCATCAAACTTTGTGCTCTCAGAAATAATTCTTTCGCCCTTGAGCCCTGAAGAATATATAAAGCTTGCGGTTAAAAACATGCCGGTAAACTTCCCAAGTTCACCCTACATTACACAAGCCTACTTTAGCAATCAAATTACTGTAAACCAAAAGAAACTCTCGCATGAGGAGTCTTTTTTTAATACTTTCCATCATGTAGAAAACGACTCGATAGACCATCAATTAGTCCTGCACAAGAAGAATGAAATAAATCAAGAGGAAATGGATCTTTTTTACAAGGAAACATCGATCGATTTAGGGAGCCAATACAATACCCCGTATTTTATTTTAGAACGAGGAAAAACAAGCACAAATGAACTTGATTTTTATTTAGACAGCTTGAACTTTAAAAAATTTGAATATCAATTTAATCCAATCGAAATTCCGGGCTATCATAGTATCCTGTTTAAAAGCTTAAAACCTATTTACCACATGGAGCTTTCCGGAGAAATCCTTATAGAGCGCGCTAGCTACGCTATTGTATCTGTTAATTATGAGGGTATTATAAACATTCCATTTAAAATTAAACCCATTCTCTTTTTTGCAGGATTTGGTGTAGAAAATCCAAAGATTAAATCCAATAGGTCCTATCGAAATATAAACAATGTGTGGTATCTGGATTTTATAGAAATTGAAGCATATATTGAGGTAGAAAAGAAAAAGTTATTCAAAGAAAACAAAGAATTTAAGGCCACTTTTTACCAAGTGTTTAATGTAAACAATACGCTTATCGACGAGGTAAAGCCGCTGGCTGAAGAAAAGATATTTAACTCTAATAAGAATTTTGAATCGCAAATATACAACGATAAGGGTATTAAGTGGGAGCAAGTAAACACCCTTAAACAATAGCCTGTTGAAATACCTAAGCGTTTGAAAATAAAAAAACACAATCAAAATGATTGTGTTTTTTTAGTATCGTAAAAGAATTTGCTTGTTTAGTCGCAAATACTGTAGTCTGTTATTTCTTCTGTTACTTTAATAAGGTAACCGTAACCTCTTACTAAGTCACCAATACCGTTGAATTCCCATTCGGGTAGGTAAGCATTACCCACGCCGTCTTTGGCAATAATAATTTTGTCTTGTATAGGAGCAAAAGAGGCCAAAGCATCTGTATTTTCTGCACAAGAGAAACCAATCATATTCCAACCGTTGGTTAATGTAATCGAAATTTTTTCGCAGTCTGATACGGGTGTCTCAACACACTCAGCACAGCAAGCTCCATCCTCTAAAATCCAGGTACCGTCGCAAGGCATTCCCATGTCTTCCATGCAATCTATAATTAATCCAAAATAGTCGCCACTTGCATCGCAGTAACCAGACTCGCATGGATCATTTGGGTTAGTCCAATCACCAGCTTCCAAGATTTGAACACCGGAGTAAGAAGTGCAAATTACTTCGGTTTCAATACATGTAGCACAACACTCGCCATCTTGTGTAACCCATTCTCCTTCGCAAGGAACCATCCATTCTTCCATACAATCTACAGCTACGCCGTAAAACTCACCTGTTGGGCTACATTCGCCCATTTCACATGGATCGTTGGGGTTTGTCCAAAATCCTACTTCGGTAATAATTGTACCAGACCAAGAAGTACAAAATACATCTATCTGATTACAATCCCAAGTCAAAATCTCGTTAACTCCAGTATTTACATTGGTCCAAGAGGTAATTCCTTCGTTGGATGCTTCACAAGAATTTCCGTACGTTTGGCCATCACAACCAATAACAGGGTCGTATATCATTGGGCATATACCGTTCGGGTTTTTCCACTCTGGGTTAATGCAACAGTTGTCTATTTGGCCAAAAGCCGAGAGACCAACTAGTAAGAATAGGGAGGATAAAAGAGTTTTCATAAGGGTTATTCGTTTTATAAATTTTGAAATCGTATTACATCTCTAGTGTAAAAATGTTCTATAATTCCTTGCAATAATAAGGCATTATCTTGAAGTAAAAAAATTGATGAAATATAACGAGAATTGAAAACTCATTGGAAGAA
>CAWVTK010000132.1:0-5678 GCA_963933205.1 uncultured Flavobacteriales bacterium | reverse complement strand
AAGGGAATCGAATCTCAAGGGATGGTTTTGATGGCCGAAGACAAGGATGGATCCCTGTGCTTTGCTATGCCTTCTGTGCCGACTTCTAATGGATCTACTATAGCATAAATTGAGTTTAAAAAAAGACATACAATCCAAAGGCTTTCATTCCGAACAGGAGAAGCTATCTGTTAACCTGATTTTAACAGCGGCTTATTTTGAGTCAAAGTTTACTCATTTTATAAAAGATTTCGGAGTAAGCCCTCAGCAATACAATGTATTAAGAATTTTAAGAGGACAAGTACCCAACTCTATAGCCAGCGGAGAGTTGCAAAGTAGAATGCTCCATAAAATGTCTAATGCTACTCGTTTGGTAGATAAGTTGATTGAAAAGGGCTTTGCAGTTCGTGTTAAAAATGAAAAGGATAAACGAGTTGTTTTGGTGTCTATTTCCGCTTCGGGCTTGGAGCTTTTAGCACAATTGGACGAGCAAGTTTATGCATTTAACGAACAATACATAAAACTACCAGAGTCTCAGCTTATGGTCTTAAATCTTCTTTTAGACCAACTTCGTGGAGCCAGTGAAGACTAAAATTCAATTGATTACAATCATTTTATAGTTGCAAAACTTGTAGGTACAAATACTTTTGATATATTTGTGAGTGTAATCACCTACACTACAAAGCTTAATACAACCTTCCCCCTCGAGAATAACGAACGTTATTCTTTATAAAAAGCCTCCCAATTTGGGAGGCTTTTATGTTTAATGTACAATCAGTTGTTGTATTTCTTTAGCGGTTTTAATAAAGTACAAACCACTCTTTAAGTCTATGTCGATTTTCTCGATATTTCCTGTAGCAGTAAACTTTTTAAGTGTGCTTCCCAGTGCATTACAAATTTCGAATACCTCATTTTTTTCTAAACCGGTAATATTAAAAGTTCCTTCCGATGGGTTAGGGTAAAGGGTTATTCTGTTTGTTTTCTGTTCTAGAACACTCAAATAATTGAAATCGAATTCACTCGATTCAATAGCGTTTCCACTTGCATCTTCAACATTTTCTATGCTCAGTGTATAACTACCAGCATTCATGTTTTCTACGGTAAGTGTAACTTTATTACTTTGAAAAGGATGCCTAGTGGCATTGGTAACTGCTGCGTTATTTGTTAAAGAATAGTTTTCTATATTTTCTGCCGTCAAGGTATTTACTTCCTCGGAAAACAAAACAATAATTGTTGATTGACTTAAGGCTTCTACACTTGCAATGTTAAGTCCAGCATTTCCTGCGCCGTCTACATCGTCTTCTATTCTTAATTCGATTTTCCACTCGTCGTAGTTGAAACTACAAATTCCGGTAATCGAACTAATTTGTTCTCCTACTACTGCCGGATATTCGAAAGCGCCCTCAGTATTGTGAATAATACACTCACCCGTTCCATCGTTTACTCTCCAGGCACCGTAATCGTCAAAGTTAAAGGTTGCATAGGTTACCGCAACATCGCTAACCTTAACCAGTACGCCTTCTAAATCTTCGTTTGCTAAATCTGCTGTACTTATAGCTATAGGCTCTGGAATAGGGTTGTTGGATGTTAAAATATATACATCGTCAGGAAAAGCTAACTCTGTCAGCTCATAGTACTCTGTAATTTCACCTGTAACTATTACGCTGTCGCCTATTTCAGGGAAAACCGACGAAGAATAAACGTATACTCCTGAGCGAATTCCCGATCCATTTTGAATGTAAAAGTTGTTTCCAAATACACCTGTTACAATTCCAGTTGTAGAAACTGTTTGTCCTGCATAAGGAGAGTCGTTGCTGGTTCCTTGAATGTTTTGAATGCTTGTAATAGCACCTTCAAAAGGATTGAGCATTACCTCATAATTTCCGTAAAACACATTTTCTAAACTACCTGCTTGTGCAACTATTTTGTATTTAACATCTGCTCCTGCAATTTGAGCAGGAATTGATGCGGACCATAAGTCATCTAAAGAAGTCATTTGAACTACATTGTCTAAATTATACCAAGAGGTTCCCCAGGTTAATACTGCGTTGGGAGCTGCACTAGTACTGGTAGTAATTTCGGCAATAATCGTCTGTACATCATCTTCATTAGGAGCAGCATTACCAACATTTACATTTACAAACTGAACACTGTTTGGTTGGGCGTCTGCCCAAATTTGGTTTGCTAATTCTGGATAATCAACAAAAGGGTTTCTGTTGTTTTGCCATCCATATATTACATCATTTCTTCTGCGCTCAAAGGCATCTACAGGATCCAATTCGTTCCAGGCTAAAAGTGTAGAAAGTTTTCCCATTTGAGAATTCGGAAAGGTAGGCGTATAGTCGGCAATGTTTAAGTTGGGTTCCCCATTTCCACTGTAGCGCGTGTGCATGTAAAATATAATTCTGGCCACATCTCCCTTAGAGTTGTCTCCTGGTTCCCAGGTTGTATTTGTAGAGTAACACTCGGTAGCCTCGCTGTTTTGCGAGCCTCCATTGTCGAAATCTTTATACCCTCTAGCAGAATTTATACTTGCATCGCAGGGCTTTAGATTGTGTGCATCGCTATACGCTCCTAAATCGCCATAATTAGAAAAGTTTCCGTGCGATTTTGCCCAAACGTGTTCTCTGTTCCAGTAGTCTGATTCATTATTGCTCGCAAAACTACTTTTAGGAATTGAGATTTCCTTGTACACCAACATTACATTTTCGGTATTGTTTGGGTCTTGATCGCTGTCTTTTAAGATTTGTTTTGCAGAACCGTATGAAAATTCACTGTGATCCTTAATCATTTCGTGCAAGGCATCTTCCAGGTCCGATCCAGTTAACTGTTGTATGTCTTGGTAATAATTAGGACTCTGTGCCATTAAAGTTCCACAAAGCATCCAGAAGAAATAAAGTGTTTTTTTCATGAGATTTTATTAAAAAGAGAGTTTAAATGAGGTGGTAATTCTTCTTCCCATTCCGAAAAATACGGAAGCAGAACCTGCGTCAAAGTTGTTTTGATTTCCTGATATATAAGGATCGTTATTTAATGCGTCTGATATATAACTAGTGTTGGCTACATTCAGAATGTTTAACTTAAAGTCAATAAACATTTTTTCATACCTAAAACGATACCCAGCATGTATGTCAAATAGATTATAAGCAGGAATTCTCCAAGAATCTCTACCAACATTTTCGCCCCTTAAATCAAATGGATTAAAATCTGCATAATGATTATTATAATGCATTGCTTTAATAGTGATGTATCCATTTTTTATAGGACTAAATCTTAAACTAGAACCAACTTGAAGTTGGGCAGCATCGCCAACATGAACTCCCGTTGCATCGAAGTAATCTACGCCTAATAAGTTGTTGTTATCGTCGTAACTTCTAATGGTATCTCCAGAAGTCCAACGCCAATTTCCAATACTACTAAGAACTTGATAGGTTATGTTTTTATTTATTTTAAATGATGCATCTAACTCTATTCCCTGGTGTAAAGCATTTATTCCATTGATGTTGTATTTTATAGGATCTCCATCTACAATGGTACTACCCGACTGAGGTTTGTTTTTCCATTGGGTATGGTACAAGTTTAAATTGGTGCTAAACCTTGGGCTGTTAAAGCTATATCCAAATTCTAGTGCAGCTACTTCTTCATTTTTTATATTCGCAAAAAGTTGGTTGTCAAAGTCAAATATGTTACCAAATTTAGGTGCTTTTTCTAAATAACCGATGTTCATAAAAGCATTGTTATACTCATCGATATTGTAGTTAAAGCCTGTTTTTAGGGTGTATCCTGGAATCCATTTCCAGTCGCTTTCGGTTGCACGTGTTTCTTTAGAATCAACAGTGTAATCTATGCCATCGTGCGTTAAGGTATCTCCAAAAGAAAGCGCTTGCACGTAGGTTGTGTCATCCAAAACAAGATCTAAGGGTCTAAAGTAGTCTATTCTTTTATAGCCTGTATTCGATAAGGAAACATTTACAAATGCAGTCCAATTACCTGCCTTGTATTCCATTTGCTGAAATACGCCAGCCCACTTAACCAGTCCATCGTTATGGTATCCATATTTGTCGCCTTTACGAACAATCGAAGTAGAGTCTGACACCGCAACATCTCCATTGGCAACGTAATAGTCTCCACCCAATAAATCGTAAACCTCTCTGTAATGTTCTCCTGTATAGTGTCGTAAATCTATTCCTCCAGAAAGGGTTAGCTCTTCACTCGATTCATAGTTGTATGTAGAGAGCAATCCAAACCAGCGGTGGTTGTTTATTCCACTGCGAATAAATTGTGTGGCTTTGTGTTCTGTAGAACTGTAGTTAGGATCTATAGAGAGGTCGCCAAGAAAAGGATGTCGAGTGTTTCCAGAATTATTGTCGTACATCTCTTGAAAATTAATTTGGTTGTCTGCTCCGTAATTTGATGCAGAAATACTAGGATTTACTCCTGTACCACCCCCATTACCTAGAGATACATAAAACACATTTGAGACTACTAAGTTATCGTTAGCTGCCCACAAATGATTCAAGCTTAGTTGAGGCTTGTGGTAGTAGTTCATTTTAGAGCTTAAGGTCTCATTTTTCGCAAAGGTCGTGTCGGTAGGATTGCCGTTTTCATCAAAATTAACCTTGTATCTGTTTAACCTTCCCCAGTGTTCGTTGTAACGTAAACCAAAGTCGCCGTTTACGCCAGTTGTATCAATACCTAAGTTTGCGGCATAGGTTTTATCGTATAGGGTAATTGCTTTTTTGTAAGAGCGCTGTCCGTGGCTTTGAGGTGCTCCAAAGGCTGTAAAGGAGAAGCGGTGGTTTTTAATTTTTTTCTGAATTTTTAAATAATAAAAAGTTCCCTCGGTCCAAGTTTGATCTACCCAGCCATTCCCTTTTTTATAAGAAGCGGCCAAAGAGTAGCCCCAGCCATTTTTTAGTTTACCGCTGTTGTAGCCAATGGTAGATTTTAGGTAACCGTTGTTTCCTAAATCTTGTATAAATTTTAAGCCTTCTTTAGAATCTATACCTTTGGTAAGTATGTTCATGGTACCTCCAACTGCAGGAATAGCTAATTTTGAAGCACCCAAACCTCTTTGTACTTGTATGGTTTTGGTCATTACATCTAATCCAAACCAATTAGACCAGTACACCCAGCCATTTTCCATGTCGTTCATCGGAATACCATCGATCATAACAGCAACGTTGCGTTGGTTAAATCCACGAATAGAAATACGAGCATCGCCATCGCCACCACCACTTTGTGTGGCGTAAACACCTGGAGTGCTGTTCAGTATTAGAGGGATGTCCTGCCCGGCAAGCTCTTCTTGCAGTTGTTTTGGACTGATGTTAGAAAACGCCACGGGTGTTTCTCTAGAACGTGCAATGTCAGAAACCAGCTCTACCTCGTTTAGTATTTGGCTGGATAGATAGAGGTTTAACTCTGTTGTACCGTATACCGTAATTGTTTTTTTTAAGGCTTCATAACCCACATAAGAAATGCTCAATTCATGCTTACCTTCGGGTAAAGAAAGTTGGTAAAAGCCGTTAAAGTCGGTAACGGTACCTAAACCGTTGGAGGTAATTAAGGTTGCTCCAATTAGGGTTTCGTTGCTAGAATTATCAAACACATAACCTTGTACGAGTACTTGAGCATGAAGATTAATCCCAAAAAAAAGGGAAAACAGAAGGAGAAGTTTTTTCATGGATGGTAAAAAAAAA
>CAWVTK010000131.1:0-5699 GCA_963933205.1 uncultured Flavobacteriales bacterium | reverse complement strand
TTCCAAGACCGTATTCCTCCTTTAAGACTGTAAACCTCAGCTTGCCCAAGTTCTAAGAGCTTTTTAGCAGCTTTTAAACTTCGTCCACCACTTAAGCAATACACGTAAATGGTTTTATCTTTTGGTATCAAACTTAATTTGTGCTCAAACTTAGACTCGTAATAATTTATATGTGTAGAATTTTCAATATACCCTCCGCTAATTTCATCTGGAGTACGTACATCTAATAAAATTCCATCTCCAGATTCAAGCAGTAACTTAAATTCAGTTACACTAACACTTTTAATTTCCTGGGCATTAACTTCGAAATTCTGAATACATGAACTAACAAACAACAGTGTTATTAGTAAAGATATTGAGCGGTTAAATAGAGACATCGATATTAGTTTTTAATTTTTCTTTGAAGAGAATTCCATGCACCACCATTATAAGCTGTAGCACCTTTAGATGTTAGTATTCGAGTAGCTTGTGCAGAGCGATTACCTGATCTACAACAAAAAATAAGAGTTTGATTTAAATCAACAATTTTCTTCAATTCCTTTTCAACTCTATCCAAAGGAATGTTAATACTTTTTCCGATAGCTCCAGTTTTGTACTCAGCCTTCGAACGTACATCAATAATTAAAGCACCATCAGCAATAAGTTGCTTATAATCGGTTGTGGCAAATAAATTTTTTAAAAATTTTATCATAATAGGTTTCTTAGAAGGTTGTTTACGATTTAAGATAAATAGAAAAGTAAATTAATGAGGAAGTTTATCTTTAACAACACCATAAAGGAAAGTACCAAAGAGAGCACTCATAATTAAAATTAGCATTGAATACACCCCATGACCTAGTAGAACAAACATTGGTCCCGGGCAAGCACCGGTCATAGCCCAGCCTAAACCAAAGATCACCCCTCCGATAAGGTATCTTGGGAAACTCATATTTTTATCTTTAAACTCAATTGGTTTTTTTTCAATACAACAAAGCTCTTTTCTTTTTGTGTATTTAACGAAAACAATTCCTATAAGTACTGCAGATCCTATAATTCCATACATATGAAAAGCGTCGAATCGGAACATTTCATAAATTCTAAACCAGGAAATAATCTCTGCTTTAGTCATTACTATGCCGAATAAAACTCCTGTGAGTAAAAATTTAATATACTTCATAACGACTATTTTAAAGAATGAATGGTAAAATGAAGAAAGTCATAATTAGACCTCCAATGAAAAATCCGATAACTGCAATTAGTGATGGTAATTGCAAGGCACTTAAGCCCGTTATTGCATGACCAGATGTACAACCGCCAGCATATCTAGACCCAAAACCAATAAGAAGGCCTCCTACAACTAAATAAGCAATTCCACCAAACGAGCTTAAAGCATCTAAACCAAAAATTTCATCTGGTAAAAATGAAGAACCTGCATTTTCAATACCTAAATCTGCTAAAGCAGCTACGGTAGCAGGATTTAAAATAATTGACGTATTTGCAGTCAAATAATTAGCGGCAATAAAGCCTCCTAAAACAGCTCCTACCAAAAATACTAAATTCCATATTTGTGATTTCCAATCGAAGTTGAAAAAATCTACAAGCCTACCAGCCCCACCAATAGAACAGATGGTACGTAGATTAGCTGACAATCCAAATGATTTACTAAACATTGTTAGCGTAATCATTACAAGTGCAATTAAAGGCCCTGCAACATACCAAGGCCATGGTTGTGAAATAAATTCCATTTTAGTTTTTTATTTGTTTTCAAAAATAAGAGTACTAATTCTATTTATTTGTAACTATTGTCACACTAAACAAATAGCATTAATAAAGCCATTAGTATCATTGTTAAATTCTCGATAATAGTAACCGTACTCATTGGTAGATTAAATACATCACCCAAACATGCACACTTAATTTTTCTTTTATTCAAATTGCTTTGAATAACACCAATACTACTGATCCCTAAAATTACTACTGTAGCAATATTGGTTTCAACAGGAAAGACATTAATTAAGTATAAAACACCCAAAAGAAGCTCTACAAAAGGATATATAAATGCCCAAGGCTTCCATTTAGCAGCAACAACATCATACATGCGATAAGAGTCTGAAAACCCTTGAAGGTTTAACAGTTTGAAGAAAGAAAAGACGATGAAGAAACCAGCCATAAAGTGACGCATCCAAAGGGAAACCGAAAAGCTATTAGAATTGTATTGACTCAACAAACTCACACCCGAAATAAAAATAACAATCAAAAATAAGGGCTTATAAATACTCAGTTTTATTCCTGTCTTTTTATCACTTTTTAATAATTGAGACAATTCATCCATCTTGTTTTCAACAATAGAATAAGGCCCCATACTTGAGATGATTTGGTTTAGTTTTTCTAGAGGAAGTAGCTTGTGAAATGTGATTTTTGCTAGTTTTAAAGACAATTCAATTACAACATTCTCAATTTCTGGCTGCATCAGCAATTCATCTTCTATCTTCTTAACACAGCTTCCACAGCTCATTCCCGAAATAGTATATGTTTTAATCATAATTTAATTGTGATTTAATGTAAAATCTGCTATCGAAAATAGCAGCTTTTTACAAGTATAAATTATACAATATCCCCATCCCATTCAAGCATTCCACCTAAAAGGTTAAAGCTTGTAAAACCTTTTTGGGCTAAGACAGCACATGCATTAGATGAACGAGCACCAGAACGACAGTAAACAAAATAATCTTTACTTTTATCTAAAGCTTCTAATCCAGACATAAACACCTCTTGGTCTAAAAAATTAAGTTGGCTTGCATTTTCTTGCATCCCTGCTTGACATTCTTGTGGCGACCTAACATCCAATAAAACATAGTTTGTATTAGTTGTTAAGGCTTTTTTCCACTCATCTTGGTTTAAGTTTTTCATACTAAAAGTTCTTATAATTATAATGTGCTTGGACAAACGAAATCTGAAACAGGAGCTGATGTATTTTTGATTGCACCAAAACCTCCCTGAATATCTACTAAATTATGTATTCCTCGTGCCTTCAGTATTGAATTTGCAATCATTGATCTGTAACCTCCTGCGCAGTGCACATAATTTATTTGGTCTTTTGAGAATTCATTCATATACTGATTTAGGAAATCTAATGGTGTATTTTTAGCAGACATAACATGTTCCGAAATATATTCATTCTCTTTGCGAACATCCATAACCTGCAAGTTTTCCTTAGCGATAAGGCTAGCAAAATCAGATGATGAAATAGTGTCTACTGTAGCAATTGCTTTATGCTCTTCTGTCCATGTACAGAAGCCTCCCTTTAAATAGCCAATCACATTATCGAAACCTACTCTAGATAAACGCTTAATCGTTTCGTCTAATTGGTCATCATGACATACAAGTAAAATAGCTTGATTAACATCTTTAATTAAAGCTCCTACCCAAGGAGCAAAACCACCATTTATTCCGATAAAAATAGAATTAGGTATATGACCTAAAGCAAATTCATCCTGACGTCTAACATCCAATATTACAGCATCCGTATTTTCTGCTGTACTTTCAAATTCTGTTGGAGTTAGTGGCTTTTTCCCTTCTACTAGAACTTTATCAGCATCTTTATAACCGTTCTTATTTAAGCCAACATTTAAAGGGAAGTATGCAGGTGGAGGTAAAATACCTGCGGTTACTTCTTTTACAAACTCGTCTTTAGTCATATTGTGCCGTAAAGCATAATTATTTAGTTTCTGATCGCCAATAGAACCAACTAAATCTGTACTAATATTTTTTCCACATGCAGAACCAGCTCCATGTCCAGGATAAACAATCACCGAATCATTAAGTGTCATAATTTTAGTACGCAATGAGTCGAATAAATGACCAGCTAAATCTTCTTTTGTCATGTCAGATTTAACTGCTAAATCTGGCCTCCCAACATCACCTAAAAACAAAGTATCCCCAGAGAATAAAGAATGTTCTTTCCCTTTTTCATCAATTAATAAATAACAAGTACTCTCCATGGTATGCCCAGGTGTATGTAGTGCTTTTATAGTTACATTACCAAGTTTAAATTCTTGATTATCCTTTGCAATCGTACTATCAAAACTAGTGGTAGCATTAGGACCAAAAATTATTGGTGCACCAGTTCTTTCAGATAGCGTTACATGTCCACTTACAAAGTCTGCATGGAAGTGAGTTTCGAATATATATAATATTTTAGAATCTCTACTTTCTGCTAAATCAATATACTCACTCACTTCACGCATTGGGTCTATTATAGCAACTTCTCCCTTACTTTCTATATAGTAAGCTCCTTGAGCTAAACATCCTGTGTATAATTGTTCTACTTTCATCTTCTTAGATTTCGTTTGATTTCTGAGACAAATTTAAAGTAGATTCCAAAACCTATTTGTGACACTTATCACGCAAACATATGAATTCGAATAATTAGCTTTATTAAGCTATCTTGCTAGGATGGACATGATAGAAACCTCTAATGCTGTTCTCAGAAGAGTCGATGACAATATTATTTGCTTGACATTCCCTAGGAGAACAACACATACTTTAGTTACCATGACAGAACACCTTAACGGTCTTAGGTTGTTAGACCTAACCAATAATGGCGTACTTCTTCTCGTAGATTTGAATAATTTAATTGGGATAACTAAAGAAGCCCGTACAATGGTAAGCAACCCTGATATGACAAAGACTCATAAAGCTGTTGCTATGCTCGTTAATAATCCTTTAACAAGATTAATTGCAAGCTTTTTCTTAGGTTTAAACAAACCCAAATTCCCAATAAAATCGTTTACGAATAGTGACGATGCCATTTTGTGGCTTCTGAAACAATGTTAGTTTTTAAGAAGTATAGAATTCACGTATATATTTAACATTATATAAAATGCCCTCGTTTTCACGAAGGCATTTATCATTTAACGAGCAGTCAAATTTTTATCGTCTAAAACCAATTACAATACTAATTCTTTAATAATCATATAAACGCCCATTAATAAGACGAACCATCCGAAGGACTTCTTCAATTTCTTACCATCAACAAATTTGTTCAAATAGATCCCTAGCATAATTCCAAGGATAGATAAAAAAGTAAAGGTTAATAAAAACTCCCAATCGATTGTTACATTTTGCACATCACCTAAGAAACCAATTAAAGATTTAATAGCAATAATCATTAAAGAGGTCGCAACCGCTTTCTTCATTGGTAATTTGGCAAACAATACCAAAGCAGGAATAATTAAGAATCCACCTCCAGCACCCACAACACCAGTAAGAACACCTACAACTAAACCTTCAGCAATTATCATTGGGTAATTAAATGATACAATAGGATCTTCTTGAGTACTACAACAAGGCTTTACAGACTCTTTTCTACCTTTAATCATAGATATAGAAGCCGCTAACATTACAAGAGCAAAGAATACCATAATTCCCACATCTTTTGTCAATACATAATCGTTTACTGTAAACAGTACATCTGGAATTGAAGGAACTAAATATTTTCTAGTGAGGTAAACAGAAATAAATGCAGGAATGGCAAAGACAATTCCGGTACGATAGTCAATCATACCTAATTTTGCATTTCTAATTGCTCCAAATAAAGATGCACTCCCAACAATAAATAAGGAATAACCCGTTGCTGTAATAGGATTAATCCCTAATAAATAAACTAATATTGGAACAGTAAGTATAGAACCTCCCCCACCAGTTAAACCTAATACTAC
>CAWVTK010000130.1:0-5718 GCA_963933205.1 uncultured Flavobacteriales bacterium | reverse complement strand
GAGGCTTTAGCTGGCTCATCGTTTCGTGTAGAAAGCGCTTTAAGGGCGTTAAAGCCACCAACACCAGCTTGATTTACTGAAGCTTCAGATCCTCCAGTAACGATAATGTCGGCTTTACCCAAACGAATGTAGTTAAAGGCATCTAGCAAAGCATTTGAGGAGGAGGCGCAAGCAGATACTGTTGTGAAGTTTGGACCGCGTAAACCGTATTTTATGGATATCATTCCCGCTGCAATATCTGCAATCATTTTAGGAATAAAGAAGGGGTTGTAACGAGGAGTTCCGTCTCCGTTGGCGAATGCTGAAACCTCGTCGTAAAACGTTTTGATTCCTCCAATACCCGAGCCCCAAATTACACCAACACGATCTGGGTCTATTGCATCTAAGTCAATTTCGGAATCCTCCATTGCCTCGGCAGTAGCAACCATTGCGTACTGTGTGTAAGGGTCTTGTTTTCGTGCGTCCTTACGATCCATATGATCGTTCGGATTAAAATCTTTGACTTCGCAAGCGAATTGAGTTTTGAATTTGGATGCGTCGAAACGAGTAATTGGTGCAGCACCACTTACCCCGTTCTCCAGGTTTTTCCAATATTCTGAAACATTATTGCCTATGGGAGTTAGTGCTCCTAGGCCTGTTACAACAACTCTTTTCAGCTGCATACCGTCAATTTAAGTTTAAATTAGGCTTTTTCGATGTACTCGATTGCCGATCCAACTGTAGAAATAGCTTCAGCTTGATCGTCTGGAATTTGAATATCGAATTCTTTTTCGAATTCCATAATAAGTTCTACAGTATCCAATGAATCTGCTCCTAAGTCATTAGTGAAACTTGCTTCGTTTGTTACTTCACTTTCATCAACTCCTAGTTTGTCAACTATGATAGCTTTTACTTTAGATGCTATGTCAGACATGTCTTTATTCTTTTGGTTAATAATTTAAATGCAAAGAAATATATAAACTTAAAAACAGCCAAATTTTTTGAACCATGAAATTAGGATTCATAGATATTAGCTGGTAATGAAATGTTATTTACTTTTACACGATGACAAAAATAGCAATTTTCGCTTCAGGATCAGGCTCAAATGCCGAAAA
Source organism: uncultured Flavobacteriales bacterium (assembly GCA_963933205.1). Taxonomy (GTDB): domain Bacteria; phylum Bacteroidota; class Bacteroidia; order Flavobacteriales; family UBA7430; genus UBA6772. The sequence continues at coordinate 4,624 of CAWVTK010000130.1, read as the reverse complement.
TATAATTAAGTATTTTCGAGGTGTAGAGGGTGTTCAGGTTGTTTTGGTTCTTTCTAACAAGAAAGACGCTCTGGTTTTAAAGCGTGCCCAAAATAATTTTGTTCCAACCTTTGTTTTTACCAAAGAGGAGTTAAATAGTGGTGCAAAAGTGCTTGATAAGCTTTGCGAAACGAATGCAAGCATTATAATTTTAGCAGGATTTTTGCTTAAAATCCCTAATTCACTCCTTAATTGTTATCAAAATAAAATTATAAACATTCATCCTGCTTTACTCCCTAAATATGGGGGCATAGGTATGTATGGTATGCATGTGCATCGAGCTGTTGTAGAGAATAACGAATTCGAATCTGGCATAACCATTCATTATGTAAATGAACGATACGACGATGGTGCTTTTATTTTTCAGGCCAAATGCACTGTGTTAAGCTCCGACACCCCAGAGGATGTAAAGGCGAAAGTTCAAGCACTGGAGCTTCTCCATTTTCCTAAAGTAATTGCCTCAATATTAAAATGATGATTTATATATATACAGACGGAGCTGCAAGCGGAAACCCTGGCCCAGGTGGGTACGGAATCGTAATGATATCTGGCAAACACCGCAGAGAAATTGCCGAAGGTTTTAAACATACCACGAATAATCGTATGGAATTGTTGGCGGTGATTGTTGCCCTAGAAAAGATTAAGGATCCTGGGGCAGACGTTTTGGTTACCTCAGATTCTAAATACGTTATTGATTCGGTTGTAAAGGGCTGGGTTTTTAATTGGGTAAAAAAGGGTTTTAAGAATAAGAAAAATCCAGATCTTTGGAAAAGGTTTTTGCTGATTTATAAAAAGCATCATGTTAAATTCGAATGGGTTAAAGGGCATAACAATCATCCCGAAAACGAACGATGTGATGCATTAGCTGTCCATGCTAGTAAATCTAACAATTTGACTTTAGATCGAGCATACGAGGACTCTATAAAAGACTCAAAAGGTTTTCTTTAGTTCACTATAGATTTATTTGGCTTGAAGGTATTGCAGTACTTTTTCGTCTTCTTCAGTTTGGAGAAGTCTTGTGTATGTTTTCTTTAGAGCGAGGCTAAACTCCGAGTTACTTTCAAGTTCAACCGTGTACTCTTTTAGTATTTTAAGGGTGTAATACCTCAAGTACCATTGTTGTAGAGAAGTAATCTTAGTTTCGATTACTTCGAGCGATTTTAAATACAGATCAGCAGTTTGATTTTCTAGGAAACTCAACATGTTATTTGTCATGCCTACCACTTCAATTCCATCCGCTTTTTCATACTCTTGATGGATTAAGGCACGATCAGACAAATCGCCATTTTTTGCTATGGTATAAATAACGGCTGTTTTTAGTTCTTTATTTGCCTCAGATAGTTCTTCTTTTGCAAGTTTGTAAGCCGTTTTTTTATCAAGATAAAGCAGTGCTTTTAAAGCTTCGCTGGCAACAACATATGAGGAGTCTTTAACCATCTTTAGGTAAAGCTTGTTGTGTGCTCTGCTGGGTGTGTTTTCGTCTTTATCAAAGTAAGTACTTAGGCAGTTTATTGCTAGAGCTCTTACATCCGATTTAGGATCGCTAGAAGCCAGAATTATTAAATTGGATTCTAGCGTGTTTCGTGTTCTAGGGTCCGCCTTATCGAAGTATTCTAAAGCCTGTACTTTTAAAGCCCAAAAAGAATCGTTTAAGGCTGTTTTTATTGCTTCAGATCGTTTTGCAAAATTTGTGCTATTTGCCAAGCTATCCAAAGCTTCCATTTTATCGTAATAATGAACAGCAGTTTTGAGCTGATGAATCCATTGTGTATCTGATTTATTGAAACTAACGTCAGCTAATAGATAGTGAGTAGGGTCAAAGATGACTAATTCTGCTTTACTTTTTGTTTCGAACTCAAAGCTTTCTTCTTGTTGATTTAGTTCAATTTTATGTCTTGTTTCTACTCCGTTTGTATAAATGCTAATTTCCATAGGAATTTTATACAAAGGGGTGGTTTCCAACGATTGAGTTTGTTCAATTTTTAAAGTTACTTTATTCTCTTCAATATTTTGTTTTACCACAATTTCTGGATGACCAGCTGCCAAGAACCATTGGTTAAAGAACCAATTAAGATCCTTGCCTGATACTTTTTCCATTGCCAAACGAAGTTGATGTACTTCTACCGCTTGCTTTGCGTATTCTGTTAGGTAAAATTCTAGTCCTTTAAAAAAGGCCTCGTCTCCCAGGGTGTATCTTAGCATGTGTAGTATGCGCCCTCCTTTAGCATAGGAGTGGTTGTCGAACATGTCGTTCGGGTTTTCATTATCAAAACGAATAAGTTGTTCTTGTTTGCGAGAAGATTCGTTTAAGTATTGCCTTAGATCTGTATGAATGTAGCGTTGAGCTTCGTTTGCTGAATAGGTTCCCTCTACCCATAAGTACTCTCCGTAGGTAGCAAAGCCTTCATTTAAGGGTAAGTTAGGCCACGACTCGCAGGTTACCCAATCTCCAAACCAGTGATGAAAGAGTTCGTGTGCAATAATCATTTCGTTCGGGTCGTCTATAAATTCTCTTTCATCCGAATAAACAAATTCTCCATGTATAACAGCTGTTGTGTTTTCCATGGCACCAGAAACATAATCTCTTACGATAATTTGAGCGTATTTTTCCCAAGGATAATCGTAGCCTAAAAGTTGCGAATAGAACTCCATCATGGCAGGTGTTTTACCGAAAATACGTTTTGCATGTTTTTCTTGATCTGGCTCAACGTAATAATTTACGTCTAAGTCTCGCCATTTGTCTTCAATTACAGAAAACTGACCTACCGCCATCATAAATAAATAGGGTGCATGGGCTTCTTTTTGAACCCATCGGTCGGTTTTAGTTCCATCGGTATTAATGGATGAGTTTTTTAGAATCCCGTTAGAAAGTGTAGTGTATTTTTCTTGAACAGTAATGGCAATTTCCTGTGTGCATCTTTCGTTTGGTTTATCTATGCAAGGAAACCAGCAGGAACTAGATTCTGTTTCTCCTTGGGTCCATATTTGTTGGGGTTTATCCTCGGAGTTGTCTGAGTTAATAAAGTACAAACCTTTTGCATCTGTGATAGCATCTCCTGCTTCTATATCAAGTTCATCTGGCTTTGCTGTATACTTTATAAAGATTTGGTAGCTTTGGTTTCTTCTGTATTCTTTGTCTAGTTGAATGTTTAATTTTAGTTGATCGTAGGTGTATGGTAAGTCGATTTTATCACCGTTTTCATTTACCAAAGCAACCCGATGAAGATCGAAACCTTTAGCGTCTAACACAAGCGTATTTTGAGGGTAGAAGTAGGGCTTTAAGTCCAAATAGGCAGTTCCCAAAAGCTGCTTTTTTTTCCAGTCAAAAGCAACATCAAGTTTTACATGAATTAGGTCATTAGCCCTTTCTGGAGCGGCACTATAAAATGCTCTTTTGGTAATTTTAGATGTTTCTAAACGCACTTCATCTAGTTGAATGTTTTTCCTTTTTTGAAGAACACTACAAGAACTCAGAACAAGCAGGGTGATAGACAATACTACATGTTTCATCATGAAAATTTTTTAGAGAAATTTTAGGCTATTTATCGGCCAGATACGTTTAGCATTTTTGTGTTCTTTTTAAGCGTTCTGAGCACTAAGGTAATTACACCACTTATTGCCAATGCATACATCCAAAATGCATCTAACTCCCAAACAGAGTTACGCATGTAATTTTCTGCTAAATCAAACAGAGAAAAAGTGAAAAAGAGTGCAAAGAAACCACTGTATTCTCTTTTAAGTACATTTTTAAGAGAAAAAAACAAATCGGGTTTTTCCCACCCGCTCATCCTTGGAAAAAATATGGGTGTTTTTAAGGCCCAGTTTAAATAAGGTTCGCCGTATTTTTTGCGTAAAAAGTTTTCTTCTGCAAAAATAATTCGTTCGTAATACATCCAAAAACACATAATGTAAAACATGCTAAACCAATGAATGTTTACAAATAGAACAATAGCAAACCACATGAAAAAGTTACCCAGGTAAAGTGGGTTTCTCATAATACTGTACATTCCTGTTGTGTTAAGCTCCTCTGCTACTTGTCCGTGGGTATTCCTGCCCGAGGTTCCTCTAGGAGTGTAGCCTAAAGTTATTCCTCTAATTAATTGGCCTAATAAGCCAACGCTTAAACAGAAAATCTCAAATAGTATGTTGTGCTCGTATGTTTCAGAAAGTTGTGTAGAATAAATGAACAAAGCCATCCCAAAAACTGCAAATGGTATGGGTAGTTTTGAGCGGTGTTTAAAAAGTTGATTTCCTTGCGCATTTAATTCCTCTATAAGAGCCATGTTTTTTTTCTTTAATTAGCTCGTCTAAATTAGTTTATATTTGACACATAAAAAAAAGTGCTAAAATATGTTTAAGACTACCGTTAACAACCAATTATTTGAAATCGTTTTCTCTGACAAATCAGGCTTAAACGGCTTACTAAATAACGAATCCTTTAAAATGGATGTAGTCAAGCAAGGTACAGTTTATCATGTACTTCACAATTCTAAAACCTATGCACTCGAAATGTTATCCTTTAATAAGGATGAGAAAAGTTGTGTGGTAAAAGTTAACAATAAAGAGGTAACTATTTCTGTAAAAG
>CAWVTK010000129.1:0-5758 GCA_963933205.1 uncultured Flavobacteriales bacterium | reverse complement strand
AGCCTCTTCTATAACAACAAACGTACTTACTGATGTTACCGCTACAGAGCGTGTACTGGTAAAAGTTATTAATGTACTTGGTCAAGAAGTAACTTCAAATGAGGAATCGTTTAAAGGTGAAATTCTTTTCAATGTATACAACGACGGTACTGTTGAAAAAATGGTTCGATAACTTTTAACCATACCAATTATAAAAGGGCTTCAGAAATGAAGCCCTTTTATTTTGTTAATAGAATTATTAAATCTCACTTTTAAACAAGTAATAAATTCCTAAATTCGAAACTCAAATCGTATACCGTTTGATTTTTATTTATGAAGTTTTGTAAACCATTTTTACTAGTATTAATTCTGCTCAATACGAGTTGTTCTACTCCTCAAAAAAAAGAGGAAATAAAAGAAATTCCTGTTATTTCTGTGCCCGAACCTATTATTGAATATGGTTTTGTAGCCGATTCATTTTTTTTAGTAAAAAATGAAATAAAACCTGGGGAGTCTTTAGGGAAAATATTAAGTAATTACGGGGTATCATATGGGCAAATAGATGAAATTGCTAAAGAAACCAGAAAAACAGAATTTGATGTTCGGTACTTAAAAGCTGGACAAACCTATGCTTTATTTTGTGTTGAGGATACGGCATCAAATGCCATTGCCCAGATGTTTATTTACGAGGAAGATAAGATAAACTATGTAGTTTACGATTTTAGAGATTCACTTCAAGTTTACAACGCTCAAAAACCGATTGAAGTAAAATTAATTGAAGACGCTGGTGTTATAGAAAAAGGGTCCAGTTTTTTTTTAACGGGAGCTGCAAGTGGCCTCTCCGATCGATTGTGTGAAATTATTTCAGATGAGATTTATTGTTGGACCCTTGACTTTAGGCATGTTCAGCCTGGCGATCGTTTCAAAGTACTGTACGAAGCAAAGTATTTGGATGGGGAATTTGTTGGTGTAGGAGATGTAAAAGCGGCATATTTCAATCATTTAGGACAAGATTTTTATGCATATCCTTTTAACGACATTGGTTTCGATGATTACTTCGATCAAGATGGAGGGAATTTGAGAAAATTCTTTTTAAAAACACCGGTTAAAAATAGTAGAATCTCGTCTAGGTATTCGAAAAACAGATTTCATCCGGTACAAAAAAGATGGAAATCTCATAAAGGAACGGATTATGCCGCACCTCGTGGAACTCCGATATGGTCTACAGCTGATGGGGTAATTGAAGCAGCCACGTATAAAAAATACAACGGAAATTATGTGAAAGTACGTCACAACGGAACTTACACAACACAATATTTACACATGTCTAAAATTGCCAAAGGAATTCGGGTTGGAACTCATGTAAAGCAGGGTCAAACTATTGGTTATGTTGGTAGTACGGGTTTGGCAACTGGGCCGCATGTATGTTATCGCTTTTGGAAAAACGGAAACCAAGTTGATCCGTTTAAAAGTAAATTGCCGCCTTCTGATCCTGTAAGTGCTAATTCCAGGGTCAGTTTTGAATTGCTGAGAGACAGTCTTTCTGCAAAACTCGACAGCATACCGTATCCTGAACTAATTACACTTCAGAAAGACTAGTTGTGTTTTTGTAATTTAATGGATTTTCGAGCACTTTACAGTATTTTTGTGCTACCTCAAAGCAGCTCTTTAGTTCCCCATTTTTATGATAATCCTGAAATTCTTTTAAACGAGGAAATTCTTTTTCATCTGCAAACCGAATGTCATTTTGCATAGGTGTATCTACTTTTCCTGGAGCAATACATAAAGAAATGATGTCTTTGTGCTCTTCGCTAATACACTTACTCAACATCGCTAAACCTGCTTTAGAAGAACAGTAGGTATTCCAACCCTCAATAGGAGAATTTGCCGCTCCAGAGCCTACAGTCAAAATTGTTTTTTGAGCAGAGGAGGATCTAAACCGGGCAATAAAGTAATTAGATAATAGTGCCGGAGCAACCAAATTGATTAAATAGGCTGCAGCTATAGACCCCATTTCTTGATTCCCAATTTTTTGAATTGGACCTACCCAACCTGCATTATGCACTAAAGAAATTTGCGTTGCATTTTTCCACTCAGGAAATTCAATTGCTTCAATATCTGCTACATCATTTAGATCTAAGGAAATATGCTTGTAATTGGGATGGTTTATTTTTTGAGTTCTGGAAATCCCAACCACCGTATTGTTTTCGTCTTGTAAAAGCATTTCGGTTAACTCTTTACCAATTCCACTACTTGTTCCAGTAATTATAAATGCCTTCATACGTATGTTTTATTTATTAATATCTAAAAATCGTTCAATGTTTTTGGTGAGACCAAAAAGTGCAATTATATCCGATTTTTCTACAATAGTTTCCGGAGTAGGAACCCCGATAATATGGTAATCCTTATCGGTTTGATTGTTTTTTCGTAGAATAGTTACCAAATTTAAATCGTACTTTTCGCGCAAACCAATGTCATTCAAACTTCTACCAAAAACTTGAGTTGGTGCTTTTACCTCCACTATTTCGTAGTCATCTGGAAGTTGAATACACATCACAACATTTGGGTTTATGAGCATTTCTGCCACATTTCCACCAACTTCATCTTCTGGTGACAGAATTTCTGTGACGCCCATTTTTTCCAATATTCTTCTTTGGTCGTTTCCCATAGCACGGGTAATAATACGCTTCACTTTTAATTCAATTAAGAGAAAAGTGCACAGTAAAAGACCTTGAAAGTTCTCTCCAATAGCAACCACCACTGCGTCCATGTCTTGAATGTTCTGCGAAATAAGTGCTTTTTTATCCGTTGCATCTAAGGCAACAGCATAAGAAACTTCATCTTTCATACTCTCCACCTTTTCTAAGGAGTTGTCTATAGCAAGAACCTCTGCTCCTCTAAGAGATAAATTCTTAGCGATAGCAGATCCAAATTGACCTAGACCGATAACTGCAAAGCGTTGATCTGACATAATATCTTTTTATTTATTCTTACAAATGTAGAAATTTGTTTGCACTTGGCTATTGTGTATTTTTGCAATAGATTTAAAACTTATGAAAAAAGCCTATTATCTTTCAAGCTGTAGTACTTGCCTACGTATATTAAAGGAGTTACAGCAAAACGACTTTGTCTTACAAGACATTAAGCACACAGTAGTTACTGCCTCACAATTAGATGAAATGTATGCTTTATCAGCATCTTACGAAGCGTTATTTAGCAAAAGAGCACTTAAGTATAAAAGCATGGGTTTAAAAGATGTAAACCTTAAAGAAGAAGATTATAAGCGTTTACTACTCCAGGAATACACCTTTTTAAAAAGACCTGTATTTTTAGTAGATCAAACTATTTTTATTGGAAATTCAAAAAATAATATTGCATCATTAAAAGCCTATTTATCTGATGAATAATATTGCAAAATCACATTTAGCCTTATTTTTAGCCAATCTTATTTACGCCATAACTTTTACATTTGCTAAAGATGTAATGCCATCTACTATACAACCTTTAGGTTTTATTTTAGTTCGTGTTTCGGGAGCCATGATTGTATTTCAGGTAATCCATAGAATTTGGATTCGCGAAAAAGTACGACGCGAAGATTATGGAGTTATTGCGCTTTGCGCACTTTTTGGGGTAGCCCTAAACATGATGTTGTTTTTTAAGGGTTTAAATTTTACAACACCCATTCATGCCTCTGTTACGATGACATCTACTCCTATAATCGTCTTTATACTTGCCTTGCTTTTTCACTCCGAAAAAGTGCTTCCTTTACGAATATTAGGGGTTGTTCTTGGGGCCATAGGTGCTATAGTTTTGGCTGTATATGGCCGCGATTTTGAAGTCGGAAACCCTCATTTAGCTTTAGGTAATTTCTTGGTTTTTCTCAATGCTTGTTTTTATGCAGTTTACCTAACAATGGTAAAGCCTCTAATGAAGAAGTATCATTTTCTTACCATAATGAAATGGATATTTACCATCGGATTTTTTGTAGTTCTTCCCTTTGGTTTTACAGATTTTCAGGCGGTAGAATGGAGCTCAATTTCCTCTAAAGTTTGGGCCGAAATTGCATTCATAGTATTCGGAACTTCCGTTTTGGCTTATATGTTTAATGTTTATGCACTATCTAATTTAAGAGCTTCTACAGTTGGTTTTTACATTTACTTACAGCCCGTTTTGGCTACTGTAATAGCCCTTTTTGTAGGTTCAGACAAGTTAGATATTGTTAAAGTTATTGCAGCAAGCATCATTTTTATTGGGGTTTATTTAGTGGGGAGAAAACCCAAACAAATTAAGTCTTAAAATGGTTCAATAGGTTCAGGCAGTAGTTTTCCATTGAATAATTGATTCTAGAATTGAGCGCATTTGTACTTAAATTAAAATAATCCTCATCGCTCATACCCGCTATTTTTTTTATGGCATCGGCATAACTAAAATGTTCAGTTACTAAAAATCCGTTTAACCCGTGTTTTACATACATGTTAGTGTCTCCAACATCGCAAGCTATAGTTGGAACCCCCGTTGATAAATATTGTTTCGCTTTGAAGGCAGACTTAGATCTATTAAATAAATGATTAGTCATTGGTGCAATACCTATGTCAAAATCACTTATCATGGAATAAATCCATGCATCATTTTCCCAATCTAGATTTGTAGGAATCTCTATTTTAATATGTGGCTGGTTTTTAAAATAGTTCTTTATCAGTGGTATATCATCCTTATTTTTTACGCCTACTAGAGTCAGTTTTACTGGAAAATCAATTTTTCTTAGTTCCGGAAAAAATAATTTAAACATATTTGTTTTATGAGAAAAAGGTTTTGATAATGCATTGCCATTTCCCAGATCTCCAACCCAGCCAATATGTAGTATTTTATTTCTTTTTATCTTTTGGTTATGATGCAAAACTACTGGAGATGTTTGATGAAAAACAGAACTGTTCAATGGCTTTACATAATCGTATAAAGCAGAGCTTCCAACACTCACACTCTCACAGTTTTTTAAAAAAAACTCTAGTGTACTCTTCTCATATCTAATGTATTCGGCATCATCTAAATCGTATAAGCTTTTATTTGATTTTAGTTTAATTAATAACCGTAAGGTCTTAGCATATCTATTATTGGTGCATACTTTTTGAATTACCACCAAGGAATTTTTTCTACGAAAAAAAAGAATAGACACCACCATAATGCAAAATGTAAACTTAGCTCTAAACGATTTCTCAGGATAAAAGAATTTACACCTAATACCTATAGTATCTATTAAATAATCAATAGGATATTTTCCTCTGTATTTTGTGCTTGGACATTTTAAATTGTACGGAGCGAACCAATAAATATATTTTATAGACATACATTATTATTTTAATATGTTAAATATAGCTATTTATAGGTTTAGCTTCACATCCATTCCCCAACAAAATTCCTTATTTTTGTAACAAATTTTTATTATGATTCAATCAATGACAGGTTTTGGGAGAGCTACTTTAGTACTACCAAAAAAGAAAATTACCGTAGAAGCAAAGAGCTTAAACTCCAAGCAGGTAGATATAAGCACTCGTATTCCTTCCTTTTATAAAGAAAAGGAGTTGGATGTGCGCTCCTATCTTTCCAATACTTTACGAAGAGGTAAGATTGAACTGTCCATTTTTGTAGAAAATATAAGTACAGACACTCAGCATAAAATAAACCAAGAGTTGGTAAATACTTATATGGATGCTTTGCAGGAAGTTGGCGAAGAGAAAATTGAAGCAGGAACCTTATTGTCTATGGCCATGCGATTGCCAGA
>CAWVTK010000128.1:0-5798 GCA_963933205.1 uncultured Flavobacteriales bacterium | reverse complement strand
TAAATATAGAACAAGATGATTCCCTTTTGATGTTCTTTCTGTTCACCACCTAGTAAATCTTTCATCTTGAGTAAATTAAACTCCTTGTTTTCTATTTCATGAACACCAATACCATCATCATAGTCTATCTCATCACACACTTGATCCATATCTGCATCATTTATGCAGTTTCCAAGGCATTTGCACTACAATTCTTTCACAAAGCAAGAGCCATTGTCTTGAGTAGCTGGTTCGCTGTGATTACAAGCAAACGGGCTCTGTCGAATTAATATACCAAACATAGATTATTCAGATTTGATTTAAAACGCTCTTTCTTGGTCTAGAAAAGTTAAGAATAGGTTAAAACAGCCCAATAAAGAAGATCAAAATCCAACATTAACGGTATAAATTCAGTGCAAATTTCAATAAAATAAAAATGGTTAATAAGTTAAAATATTTGAACCTTTACTGTTGATAGCTAACCCTTTTGGTTCTCGTTTGAGACACTTTTTAGAATTATTTTAGCCCCTAACTCTATCTAGAAAAATGATCTAATGATTTTTGTTAGATTTACCTTGATAAAAACCTAGACAATGATAAAACTATTTAACAAGATCGCTATCAGGCCAAAGATAAGACGCTTTTTAGACTCTTATTTTCGAAATAACTTAGCATTTGATCTCGAAGTCAACCTGCGAATGAGGGCCTTAAATTCGACATGTGAGTATATAGAGAAAAACATGGTTGACATTCCCTTGTTTGACTCAAAACAAGAGGCTTTAGACTTTGCCTTAGAGGAAATAAGCTTTGAGGGTCTAATTTGTGAGTTTGGAGTTTGGAAAGGTGAGTCTATCAACCATATAGCGAGAAAAAAACCTCAAAAAATTCATGCTTTTGACTCCTTTGAAGGTTTACCCGAAACCTGGTTGTCAAGCCATAAAAAAGGACATTTTGCATTAAAGAATTTACCTGTTTTTGAAGAAAATATTGTTATTCACAAAGGTTGGTTTGATGATACGCTTCCAAAATTTGTAAAAGAGAGTACCGAAAATATTTCTTTCTTACATATTGACTGCGATTTATACTCATCGACAAAAACAATTTTCAAAAGCTTGGACCTGCAAATCGTTGTAGGCACGATAATTCTTTTTGATGAATATTTCAATTATCCATTTTGGGAACACCATGAATTCAAAGCATTTCAAGAATTTGTAAAGCAAAATAGCATCAGCTATGAATACCTATGCTACAGCTCGAACACATTCGGTTCAAAAGTAGCTGTTAGAATTCTTAGTCGCTAAATAGTCGGTCTTCAGAATATTGATTTTAAAAAATAAAATAAGTCACTATTTTTTAAAATAACTTGACTTATCATGCTCCATGTGTTGATTCTCGAACGAATCGCTTTTGGATGGATTTGATGAAGTTTCGAAAATGAAAATTACTCCATTCGTTTCGTAACTTTACCATTTTCATAAATGTAGAACAAGATAATTCCCTTTTGATGTTCGGTCTGTTCACGCCCTAGTACATCTATCATCTTAAGTAAATTAGACTCCTTGTTTTCTATTTCATGAACACCAATACCATCATCATAGTCTATCTCATCACACACTTGGTCCATATCTGCGTCATTTATGCAATTTCCAAGGCAATCGTAATACAATTCTTCCACAAAGCAAGAGCCATCGTCTTGGGTAGCTAGTTCGCTGTAATTACAAGCAAACGCATCGGTACATCCAAACATATACGCACCAGCAAAAGAACAGTCGTTGTTTATGCAACGTACCGCTCTAACTTTATGTGCCGTATTTTTACTCATTACTTTTTCAATTGGGCCATAAGAATCTCCATTTAGTAAAAAATTAAAAGGAGATACACCCCATGCACTTCTTATGTCTGAGGTAGCAGGAAGCTGAGTAGAAGACCATTGAAAACCAGTATCTGTAATTGTAACACCACCATAAGCACTTATCGCTGCGTCTACTTCATCTAGATGAATCATGAGTTGCCACAATTCCATTTTTGAAGGTAAAAACCAATCGTCGAAACCACCTGAATTTGAATTGCTGCACAAATTTGCTGCATAATGCCCATCTGGATGATGGTTTGAAAATACATGGGTATTGTGTTTTCCTGCGCCTATCACCTCATACTCTGTACCTTCGCAATAATGAAGGTTTGGCCCCCAATCAGAAACCGTATTATCCTGAGAAATCCAAGGATAGCTTGCCTCCAAATAATCGATATCTAGAAGTAAACCTTTCCCAAGCGAGTCTAAATAAAACACATATCCTCCTTGGTGAAAATCGCCTATTTGGAGGTTTTGCCCAAAAGCAAACAAGGGAGTAATCAATAAAATAATAACTAATTTTTTAAACATTTTTTTTTTGCAATTATAACAAATAAAATTGAATTTTTGGAATATGATAAAATTAATTCGACAGCAATGGGAGTACATAGCTAGCGAACTAAAATATAGAATTTAACCGAAGCCATTTTTAGCAGTATTTACCCTACAATAGATATAAAAATAACTCGAGTTATTTTTAAAATAACTCGAGCTATAGGAATGTTGATGTACATTTTAGTTAGCACCTCTTTTGGAGGTTGTTTCTAAAACTTTAAAGCTTGATTAATGATCGTGAGCTTCACCACAGTGAACCTCAACTGCATCTCCTGGAAAAACGGGTGCAGGGAGTGTATTTCCGTCAGCATCTATAAGAATTGTGTCTTGTATGGTATAAATGTCTTCTTCGATGTCGTGCAAGGCATCTTCGCAATACTCGCCAAGTTCCATTAATTCATATTCAGTACCATCAACATCTACTACCACATGGCAATCAGCACATTCTTCACTACTACATGAAGCTACGAGTATTACTAAAAGAGCAGCTCCAATTTTTTTAAGATAATTTACTTTGTTGTTCATTTTAAATGAAGGTTTAGTTAAAAAAATAATTAATTGAAAAATAAAAATTTATACCTGGGCTAGGCAAGCCAATTCCCTTTAGGTTTGATAAATGGTTGATGTATGTAGTGTTGAATAAATTTCTAACACCCAATTTTAAAAAACTCTTTTGCTTTGCATTGTAAGAGAAATTTGCCTCTATATTATATAACTGATAATTCTGCGAAGAGGTCTCATAAGTTGCCACATCCTCTTTAGCTAAAAAATGTGTTCTTTGGACAACCAGTGTTTGAAGTTGAATTTTAGAGTTCTGTTTTTTAAACTCGTACTTTAACTTTGTATTGATTCTAGTTTGAGGAATTAAGGGTAAGGGTATGTTGTTATTGTCTTCTCCAATTACGTAAGAAAAATCGTGCTCTAGATGCAGTCTATGCGCAAAATGCGGATGGTAGTGCATGTATAATTCACCTCCGTAAGTCCTGGCAGAAGAAGCTTGAGAGTATTCATAAACTGGATAATCATCAATTACATCACCAGTAGGTTTTATGTAAATGTAGTTTTTAAATGTATTAAAGAAGGGGTTCACATTAAAGCTTACATGCTCATTATTGTAATCCAACGAAACATCAAATTGATTAGCAAATTCACTTTCAAGATCAGTAGAGCCAATTTCATACCGATTTGTTCCGTGATGAACTCCATTTGATAGCATTTCGGTAATATGTGGTGGCCTGTACCCAGAGCTAAAATTGGTTCTAAACGTGTATGCATTTTTATGGTATAAAAAGCCCAAGGATCCATTTAGCTTAGAGAAATTTCTAGCCCCTATTTCAACAGCATTTATTTCTCTGTAATCGTATCTAAATCCAATTTGACTCTCTATATCGTGTTTAGAATATTTAAAAAGAGAATATACTCCATAATCATTTGAAGTAGAATTTGGTATCAAAATAGTAAGTGCTTCTTCAGCATTCACATTTTTAGTTAGCATTCCTTGAGTTCCAGATATCCATGTTAAATTTTCATTTACATGAGAGGATAAAGAGAGGTGGTATGGAAAATTGGTAAGACGTACTTTTATGCCTGGAATGGTTACTTTTTCTTCGTGCTCTGTGAGGCTATTTGAGGTAAAGCCTGTAATAAATTTTAATACAGATTTATCGAAAAACAATTTATTTTCTAGTGAAATGTAATGGTCTTTAATTAGCTGAAACGGAATTACTCGAGCTCTATTTTGAAACTCCGATTGGAAATCTATAGGATTGGGATTAGCAGAATGAGTATGTCCAGGAAGACCAATTTGATTGGAATTGTGGTTGTAACGTAAGTTTAAAACCCACTTTTCTTTACTAAAACCCAAGGAGGCTTTAAGGCTATTGCCTTTAAACCTTGAATTTACAATATACGAACCATTGGGGATTTGATAATCTGCCGCACTCTTAAAACCTGCGTAAATATTGAATCTTATGTTTTTAGATGCCATTTTTAAACTCGCAATATTTGATGTTGAAAGCGTGTTACTCTCAAATCGAGTTTCAACAGCGCTTTCTGTAGTGTTTGAACTTACATAATCTTCATCTACAAAGTACAAAACGCCTCCAAGAGCATCTGCTCCATAAAGAAGAGAAGATGGCCCCTTTACGATCTCCACAGATTTTATACCCATGTCAGAAAAATTTACTCCATGGTCATTTCCCCATTGTTGGTTTTCTATCCGAAGACCATTTAAAAAGGTAAGCACTTTTAAACCTGACATTCCCCTAATAACTGGCTTGCTTATACCAGAACCCGTATTTATAGAATAAACTCCAGGCACACTAGAGACAATACCCATAAGGTTAGAATTCATTAGTTGATTTTGAGATGAGATGGTTTTCAAGAAAACATTGGTCAGGTTGTATTGTTGCACAATACCTAAAGTAGGAGAAATAACAATTTCATTTAATAAAAAGTGCGACCGCTCTAACTCTACAACAAATAAATTAGTTTGTTCCTTTTTGTATTTAAAACTCTTTGATTTATAGCCTTCTGCAGAAACTAAAACGAGTATATTGTTCAGTTTAATGCCCAAGTCGAACTCTCCATTTTCATCGCACTTAGCTTGAATTCCTAAGTCATAAATAGCTACAGATGCATAAGGAACATGTTCACGCGTTTCCTTATCTACAACTTTTAGAACTTGAGCATTAATAATTAAAGGGATGAAAAGTAAAAGTAAAAGTAATTTTTTCATTTTTTTTTGAGTAAGACACCAAACAGCTTAAATAAAAAGCCCTAACACTAGTTGGTGCAAATATAATACATATATTTGTTAACGCAACCGAGTTGCATTAATAATTTTAATATGGGAATCATTAGAACAACCAAATCTGTAGGAGCACTCTTAAATGAATTTAAAAAAGCTTCTGTTGGAATATCTGCTACAGAATTAGTTACGCGTTTAGGAAAAACAATTAACAAAACAACCATTTACCGAGTTTTAGATAAGCTGGTAGAGGAAGGTATTCTTCACTCTTTTAATGGAAAAAATGGAAGCAAATGGTATGCAAAATGTAATGGTTGCTCAACTTCAGGTCATAAAGACGCCCACCCACACTTCCAGTGTTTAAGCTGTAACAAAATGGACTGTTTAAGTAATGCTATAGAAATACCTGAAATTTCTAATCGTAAGATTATAAATCACCAAATACTAATTCAAGGGCAGTGTGAATCTTGCAATCATTAATCATAACCAAAAGTTTTGGAAGGTATTCGTACTTGCAAACACACTAATTATAGAATCTTTAGATATGATTTTAAAATTCTCCTGCGATGTTCAAGCAACACAGCTATCCTAAGCTCATAATTCTTCATGCTGTTTATTTCAAGTTTCGTTTTACTCTCTGCTATTTAGGTATTGAAGAGCTGA
>CAWVTK010000127.1:0-5823 GCA_963933205.1 uncultured Flavobacteriales bacterium | reverse complement strand
CGATTCTCCAGAAACAGATGGTGCTCTTCCAAATGAAAACATCACGCTACATTTAGTAGATGGAGCAGATATATATGAATTGTCAATCCCAACGTCAATAGCTTACACTACAAATGGTATGGTGGTTCAAAGTACTGAAGCCATTTCAGATTTGTGTGGTGAAGATGTTTCGCCTGGTTCATGCGATCTTCCCGAGCCGTTTGTTGGAAATACAGGTTCTAACATGACAGTGATGCTAACTTCAAGTTTTATGAGTTCGCTACCTACTGTTTTAGAAAACGCCTACATACTAGCGCTTACCGCAAATGATATGGTTGTAGGTTCTACTAGCATTTTTGGTTTAGATCAAACTTCTCTTGCAATTTGGGGAGACGATACAGATTCTCCAGAAGTAGACGGTGCCGTTTCTGGCGAAGCCATTACTTTACAGCTGGTAAATGGAACCAATCTCTACAATTTAACCGTTCCTTCTCTTATTGCTTACACAACCAATGGTATGGTTGTTCAAAATGCCGCTGCAACTTACGATATTTGTGGCGATGATCCTGTTGATGTTGATTGCGAGTATCCTGGAATCTATTCTGGAAACACGGGTAATAACATGACAGTAATGCTCACATCTTCATTTATGTCTTCTTTAAATGTTTCCAGCGAAGCGGCTTATATAGCTGTTTCTTCCGGTGGTATTTTAGTAGGTTCAGTCCCAGTTTACGGTGTTTCTCAAACCTCTCTGGCTATTTGGGGAGACGATTCTTCTACCACTGAAGTAGACGGAGCTGTAATTGGAGAGAGTGTTGAGTTAGAACTAGTAGATGGTTCAAGCTTGTTTTTATTATCTACTCAAAACATTCCTTTTGTAGTAAATGGAACACAGATCTTAACTTCTTTAAACGACCAAACTCTTACTTGTGGACTTACCAACATTGAAGGTTGTACAGAAGAGTGGGCAGAAAACTTTAATCCTGGCGCAAACCTAAACGACAACTCCTGTATTCTTACTGGATGTATGGACTCTAATGCAGCCAATTATGTTGAATTAGCTAACATTCAGGGAGCTTGTGTATACTTTGGTTGTACAAATGTTAATGCTTGTAATTATGATGTTCAAGCCAATAATGACGACGATTCTTGTTTCTTTAATGAAACAGGTTACGATTGTGATAATAACTGTTTAGTTGATACCGACGGCGACGGTGTTTGTGATGGTTTTGAAATTTTAGGTTGTATAGATAATTCTGCATGTAATTTCAACGATCTTGCTACAGATGCTGGATTTTGTACTTATCCATCCGAAGATTGGTTAAACTGCGATGAGCTTTGTAATAATGACCTAGACAATGATGGTGTATGTGATGAGTTTGAAGTTGATGGATGTATTGATCCTACAGCATTTAATTTTAATACGAATGCAACCAACGACGACGGAACTTGTATTCCTATTTCCTTAGGATGTACCAATAGCAGCGCTACCAATTATAACGATACAGCAAACACAGACAATGGATCGTGTTTAATAGAAGGATGTACCAACCCAGAAGCCTATAATTTTAATACGGATGCAAACATTAACGATGGCTCTTGTCAAGAAATAGTAGAAGGCTGTACCGATTCTAGTGCGGCAAACTATAATTCAGATGCTAACATCGACGATAACTCATGTGAAGTTATCGTATACGGCTGTACCGATTCAAACGCTCTAAACTTTAATTTTGACGCAAACACGAGTGATGATTCTTGTGAATTTCTTTCTTTTTCTGGAAATTGGCCTTCCTCTGCTGATGGGATAACAAATACGGGTAACAATGCAACTATCGGTGTTTCTGCCCAGTTAGATCTTGAAACTGGAGATTACCTTGGTGCTTTTTATGAGTCTGATGGTGCTTTAGTTTGTGGTGGCCTGTTAGTTTGGGATGCCACTACTCCAAATCAATTAATAGTAGTTTGGGGTAACGACGCGAACAACGAAACCAAAGATGGTTTCAACTCGGGCGAACAAATTATTTGGATGTCTCGTGACGTTTCTGAAGAGTCTATTACTAACTTATATCCGGTTTACTCCCTAGGTACAAATACGTACATGGTAAATGCGGTGTATATTATTTCAGACTGGATTATCGAGCCTGAATTTGGGTGTATGGATCAAGCTTACCAAGAGTACAGTGCTACAGCTTTAGTTGAAGACGGTTCTTGTTCTGTTTTATGGAGTGCACTATTCGCAGTTCAAGCAGCAGAACTGGCTTTTGCAAATGCTCAAGTAGATGAGTTAAGTACAAGTGTATTAAATCTTAACAATACTTTAAATATTACGGTTCTTTCAATGCAATCCGATTTCGATAATATGGAGTTAGATTACCAAAGTCAACTATTTGTGCTAGATACTTGGCTAAACGATTCTCTAAACAATATTCATGCTTCTTATACAGCAGAAATCGATTTATTAACGAGTACTATGAATTCAGAAGTACTGGCATTAGAGTCGGATTTAGAAATTTCAAATCAAGCGCTTATTGATTCTATTTCTTCTTATGAACTTCAGCTTTCTGAGTTGGCAGCATCTTTAGAAGCTCAAATTACAGCATTGCAGTCGGCTAGCTTAGTACAAGATCAATTATTGACATCAACCATTCTTGATTATGACTTGCAAATCTCTAATCTTAATGCTTCTTGGGATGCCGAATCACTTACGCTGAATACTACTATTTCTGAACTTACTTCTGAAATAGCAGCTACCACAGCAAATTACGATGCGCAAATTGAAAGTTTAATTGCTTCCAACAACGCTGAAATCTTTGCACTTAATGGCTCTCATGGTTTAGCAGTAGAAGCACTTAACAATGCTGCTGCAGAAGCTGCTGATGCCGCCTCAGATTTGTTAAATCAAACCATAGACAATTATTCTTTAGACCTAGAGAATATGGAATTCGATTACGAATCGCAATTAAATTCTTTAACGGCAAATTACGAAAACACAATTGCAGTATTAAATGCTAACGATGCCTCTGAAGATGCTTTATACCAAGCGCATATTATTTCGCTACAATCCGACAGTTCAAATATGATTCTTGAGCTTACTGCTGCAAATGAAAACATTCAAAACTTAGACATTCAAGTATCGGATTTGTCAAATGAGAATTTGGAATTAACCGAAAACTTAGCATACCATTCAGAGCCAATATATGTTGCTTTAAATGAAGGTTGGAACATGATCGGCTTTTCTTTGCAAGAGCAAATGGACGCAGCAGTATCTTTAGAAGTGTTAGGTGCCAAATTACACTTGATGAAAGATAACAACGCAAACGTTTATTGGCCAGAATTTGGTTTTAACAGTCTTGGATCTCTTATTCCTGGTCAAGGTTACCAAATCAGAATGTACGAAGAGTACGGACAATATACCTTCCCTTATTTACCTGGAGAACGTTTAGATGTTTATCCGCAGGTTCCTAATTGGGCTACAGAAATGGAAATTCCATCGCATCCTAATGATACTCCGAGTCTTATTAGAGTTGTCAATATGTTAGGACAGGAGGTAAGTCCTGCTAATGTATTCGAGGGTGAAGTTCTCTTGTATCTTTATTCAGACGGCTCGGTACAAAAAGCTGTAAAGTAGTGGCATAAAAATTATTAAAGGGAAACGAAAGTTTCCCTTTTTATCATTAAAATCAAATTACACAATTATGAAAAAACTCATTCAAGTCCTATCGGTTTTCATGCTCACGGTTCTTCCCCTTCAGGCACAATGTGATTTAGACTTTGTCTTTAACAACACAGGCTCTAACATGACGGCCTTTTTTACACCACCAGCTTCAACAGCTATTTACACTAGCTTGGGTGATGGTCAAATTGGAGCATTTTACTTAGATGCCGATGGTGCTTATGTTTGTGCCTCATCTGCAGTTTTTACAGGTGCTCAAATGCAATTAGCTGTAATGGGAGATGATGCTACTACAGCAGAAAAAGACGGTTTCTCTTCTGGAGAAGAAATTAACTGGTTTTATAAAACAAACGATGGAGCAGTACATTCTGTATCCATAAGCCCGGCTGATGACTTTGTTGTAAATGCAATATCTTTTATAAGTGGAGCAAGCACTACTTTAGTAGACTGTGGTGGTGGTTCAAACGATGAATGTCCTGAATTAGAAACAGCGTTTATAAATACGGGTTCCAATATGACCCTATTTGTTACTCCAGATGGCGCCGAAGATCTTAGTGTTTTAGGTGATGGTGTTATTGCTGTTTATTACGATAATGCTGAATCTCTAGTATGTGCAGGCTCAAGTAATTTTTCTTCTACCAGTTCTCAAATTGCTGCTAATGGCGACGATGCAACTACGGCAGAAAAAGACGGTTTCTCATCTGGAGAAGCCATTGTATGGAAGTTCCAAGACAACGCAGGAAATCAATATCTATTAAGTCCAAGTCCCTTTGATGCATTTGCTTTAAACGGCATCTCATTTGTTACGGGCTTTACATACCAAGCAATATCATGTGCCTCGGAAGTTGAGGGATGTACTGATGATGCTTATACTGAGTTTAATTCTAATGCGAATATTGACGATGGCTCTTGTTTAACACTAGCTGTATACGGTTGTACCGACCTCTCGTATTTAGAATACAATCCTGAAGCAAACGTAAATGATGGCTCTTGTTCTGTAATTAAACTAGAAGGTTGTATGGATGTACTTTATCTAGAGTTTAACTACAATGCTACCATTGACGATGGCTCTTGTTTAACGCTTTCTGTTTCGGGTTGCTCAAATCCTTTATATGAAGAATACAATCCTGAAGCAAACGTAAATGATGACTCTTGTCTTACTTTAATTGTAGCAGGCTGTACAGATGCTTTATATGTAGAATACAATTCCGAAGCAAATATTGACGACGGTTCTTGTTTAATTATTGCCGTTTATGGATGTTTAGACAATCTTTATTTAGAATACAATGAATTAGCTACCATTGGTACAAGTCCATCTAGTTGTTTAAATCTAATTGTAGAAGGATGTACTGATGCTAATTATACAGAGTTTAACTCTTCTGCAAATACGGACGACGGTACATGTACAACCTTAGTAATTTACGGTTGTACGGATGCAAATGCAACAAACTTTAGTTTTTCGGCTAATTTAAACGACGGCTCTTGTGAATACGATTTAATCGGTTCGGATTGTGCGGTTAGTTTCGAAACGATTAACACCGGATCAAACCATACAATAATGGTTCCCGCTTCTTTAAATTCGCCTTTATCTATTGGCGATCAAATTGGGGTATTTTATATTTCGCCTAGTGGATCTGCAGTTTGTGCTGGTTCTTCAGTTTGGACTGGAGACGTTCTCCAAATAGTTGCTTTTGGTGATGACACCACAACTGATGAAGTTGATGGTTTACCTAGTGGAGCACCTTTTCTTTTTATAGCAAAATCTGGTGATCAAGTATATTTAGTTTCAACAACTTTTCAAACACCAAGCATGTCTAATTATGTTGTAAATGGATTGTCATTTGTATCCGCATTCGAGTTTGAATTGGCTTGTTCTGTTGAGTACATAGGCTGTACTGATGTAACTGCCTGTAACTATGATATGTCAGCAAATACCGATGACAGTTCATGCGAATACCCAGCAACAAACTTTGACTGCAACGGTGACTGTTTGATTGATACAGACAACGATGGAGTATGCGACGAATTAGAAGTGCTTGGATGTACCGATGCGCTCTCTTCAAATTACAATGCTGATGCAACCGAAAATAACAACTCGTGTATTAGTTGGCAAGACGCTTACAACTCGTGTACTAATTCAGGTGGAGACGATGGAATAACTCAAGCAGATG
>CAWVTK010000126.1:0-5832 GCA_963933205.1 uncultured Flavobacteriales bacterium | reverse complement strand
ATGTCATTTGGGCCACGGTCAATTTGAACTAAAAATGCATTTTTATTGGCACCAAAAGTGCTTTCTCTAAATTGTGATTTTGGGTGGGGTAACAACAAATAAATACCTTCATAATTTCCATTTAAAAGCACCTGTGTAAAAGCAGATTTGATAGGACTATTGTTTAAAGCTCCAAACAAATCGTAGGTTAATTTATTTCGAATTAAGGAGCGGTCTATATAAGGCGAATAAAGCACCGCTTTTTTCAAGTTAATCGAATTTACTCGAACAGATTTTTTAGCCTTGAGTACCAGTTGTTTTTTTGGAAAAGATTTAGAACTTGCCCCTCTAATTTTAACTTTAGCATCCACTAAAATCGAATCATCTCCAAAAACTAAAGCATCTGTATATACCTGATCGTTAAGGCTCGAATGGGCTGTTACTTCAATCCAAGGAAGTGAAGACCCTTTGGGCTTTTCGCGTTTAAGCCGATCCAAATCGGCTAGTTTAAACACCTCATTTAATGTGTGCTTGCGCTTCTGCTTAAATACTATTTTAAGAGTATCGTGCGACAAAAGTTTAACTTGATGAAGTATTTTGCTATGCTCTGTATAAAATGAGAACGCTTTTGCTGGTAAATGAAGTTTAGGGTAAAAAGTATGTGCTAAGCTCTGGTAAATTAAATTGGAATTTTGAAACACATAAAACGAAGTTTTCGTTCGAAGAAAAAACTCAAAATAAGATTGATGCTCTTTTGGAGTAATCGATAGTAAACGATAAACAGAGTCTTGGCTTTCGGGAAGATCTACTGGAGTAACCGAGGTTATTTCCTTGTTTTTGATATAACTTTCGGCCTCATTATTAGCTATAAAAACACTTTCTACCTGAGTAAACTCACTACAAGATGCGGCACATATCAGGAGTAAAAAAAGTCCTACACATCTCATTGATTGTCCTGTTTTAATTGGTAAAACTGATTTCCAATCTTTAGCGAAACGGCAGACGAATCTAAAAGTGTGTAATTTTTAACAGTAAGGTAATTTGTGCTCTTCCTATCGGATGGCTTGTGTGTGTATATATAAGCTTTTGTTTTTGAAGGGATTTTAGAAAGCGCTTTTAAGGAGCTAACAAAAGTTCCATCAATAAAAAGATCTGCATTATGCAATGCAATATCAAACAAGGATGTATTGTTTAAGACAAGTCCATTTTCGCTTGCCAGATATTTTAATTTTTGAGGAAACATAAACGTTTCTTCTAGCTCAATAATATTAGAATAGCTTGCGGAAGCTAGAATAGTAAGAGTGGACAATTGATCGATTTTGTTGTGATTTTTGTTTTCAAAGAAAATATCTTTTTCCGAAGATATAGTACCGCCTAAATCATACGATTTATTTTTTCTGTAAGCTTCAAAAGCAAGATTATTAAAGGCGTAAGTATTGTTTTCTGTATTCACATTTGCACTGTCTTTTACCGATAGTCCAATTTTATTTCCTAAAATATAATTATCGCACACTCTAATATTAGAGGACTTTCCGTACTGTTCTGCACCAATCGAAATACCTTTATCTGCCGAATTCACTAAAGCATTGTGGCTAATAAGTACATCCTTGCATGCATTTAAATCAATAGCATCATCTGGAGAACCTTGCACTAAATTATTAGCAATTTCCCCATCTCGAACATTAATAAACTCAATTGCATCGGGCGTATTGTAAAACCGGCTGTTTAAAACGCTAGATTTTGCCCAATTTATATTAATCCCTTCGCCTTTACCATTTCCATTTATAGTAAGATTATTTATAGAAACATCTCCATGCCAAACCCAAACAACCGAAGGCCTTTTAGTTCCAAACTGCATGGGTCTTTTGTTTATGTTTATTTGTACCGAATTAAG
Source organism: uncultured Flavobacteriales bacterium (assembly GCA_963933205.1). GTDB lineage: Bacteria > Bacteroidota > Bacteroidia > Flavobacteriales > UBA7430 > UBA6772. The sequence continues at coordinate 3,959 of CAWVTK010000126.1, read as the reverse complement.
AGATACAGAGCTGTACTTACTATTTAGTAAGCCCTCAAAAATAGTGGTGTGTTCTATTTTATTTAAAAAGGGACTGGAGTAAAAATAAATTGAGTGGAAAAAGTTATTCGGTTTATCCGGACCAATATAAATTTGGTTTTCCTTGGAGCCTTTAAAATCAATGCCTCCAAATACTTTTATTTTGGCATTTTTATTTAACAATAATACTGCGCCCGCTTGGGCAGACAACACTACTTTTTGGCTCACTGATAAAGAATCAAAGACGCGATAAGGAGAATTTTCTTTTGTTAAAGTAAGGTTTGCATTAAGCTGATTGGGAAGTACGGTACCGGTTTTCAACTCAAAGCTGTTTTTAGAGTTAAAGCCATCTACTTCCAATCCATTTTTTAAGGCAACTACTTTCCAATAATACTTACCCAAGGGTAAAGCTTCGCTAATTTCTATGCTGTTTCCCTTTGTTGCAATAATTTTTGTATCCTTATCGTCTCTGTATAAAAAGTCTTTAGAAAGGTATACTTTATAGGATACCTCGAGGCTGTCTGCAGATTTACTCCAACTTATAGAAAAAGGAACAGACAAGAGAGTTGCCGTTTTATGCACTTCAAAAGACAAAGGAAATTTGTCCATCATCTTAATGGCTTTTTTAGCTCTGTTTTTCAAAAATTTAGATTCTTTTTTCAATGCTTTTTCCCACTGTTTTTTGGTTTCAACTTTATCGGTCTTATCTTTTAAAACAAAGGGCAGTAACCGCTGCTCTATTGACGCTAAAATAGGTTCGTAAAAATTAGGCCCCAGTATTGTTTCGAAACTTAACAGTCGCTGTTTTACCGCATTTCTTATAGACGCACTTAAATAACATCTTTCAATTAGCGGATTGTCATTTTCCCAATTGCTGGAGGTAGAATGGTAGTCGAAAGGTTTCCAATTATAATAGGAAAGAGATTTGTCTAAGTCCCAAGGAATGAAGATCCATTTTCCATTTTTAGGAACATCCTTGTAGAGGTAATAATTATGGTAATTGGTGCTGCCGTTGGCAATAAAATTATTTAGCGCTAAGTAATCAATCAGTTTGTTGTAGTCAAAGTTTGCTTTAATATAGGCGTCGAAATCTTCTTGTTCAAGATCTTGTAAATCTTGTATCAAATTTCTCAGAGCTGTCCAATTGTCTTTTTTATTAGATTTTTTCTCCCATTTTTTATCTAATTCGCTCACAGTATATAAGCATGCTCCGTCTTTGGTTGCTTTAAATAAGTCTCCTTTCGGGTTTAATTGGTTTCGAATTAAAAAGTCTGCATCCATATTTTCTATTTCCATAAATAAACCATGAAAAGAGTTGTTTACATATGTAGCTGCTATAGAGCTGGAAAAACAGGGATAGTTTAACTCTTTGAAAATTAAAGAAGAAAGATAGGAATGACTAAAACTTTGATCTTTGTATTCTGCATTCAAATTTAATTTAGATTTTCCGTTTACCTTTCTATCCTCTAAAACTTTAATTTTAAGTGATTTTTTTGGGTATTCTCTAGAGGAATCACCACGAATTCTCAGTTTAATTTTTGTGGTATCTAAATCAAACTTCAAAAAGGCTGGTATGTACTTATTTTCATTAAAATTTTTATGAATGGACTCAAAATTGTTTGAGTCTGAATAGATGTAATACGTGTTTACTGGTAAACTATGAGAGCCTGAAGAACAGGAGCTCAATAGGGCGAGTACTGAAACTAATAAGAAAAAGTAATTTGTCATTTCTTAGTATTAAACTTTAAATAAATCAGCAGTAATTTTATCGGCAAGCAATTTACCACTCTCAGAGAGATAATACACTTCATTTTTCACAAACACATAATTCTCTTTTACGTACTCATTTATTTCTTTTCTAAAATAAACGGCCAATTCGTTTGAAAAGTCTTTTTGAATAATAGGGATGCTACAACCCCAAATAGTACGAAGTGAGGTCATTACATATTCGTTGTAACGATTTTCTAGAGTCAATGTTTCTTCTTGTAAGGGTAGGTTGTTTACTTTTAACGATTTTATATACTGGGCATTATTAGAAACATTCCAAAGTCTTTTATTGTCATAAAATGAATGTGCAGATGGCCCTAAACCTAAATACCGGTCTTTTTTCCAATAAGAACTGTTGTGTTTGCTGTAAGCCCCAGGTTTACAAAAGTTAGAAATTTCGTAGTGCTCGTATCCGTTTTTGCTCATTTGGTTCATTAAAACAGAAAACTGTTCTGCACTATTATTTTCGCTAACATTAGGAACTGTTTTGTTTAAAATTTGATAGTGTAATTGTGTTTTTGGCTCCACAGTTAAGGCGTAAGAGGATACATGAGGAATATTTAGATCAAAGGCTGTGTTTAGATTTTCTAACCATGCAGAGTTGTCCATTCCAGGAGTGCCGTAAATTAAATCTATGGAGAGATTAGTAAAGCCTTCTTGCTTACACATCTTTATAGAGTATAGCGCCTCTTTTGAGTTGTGTGCTCGGTTCATAAACTTTAAATCTTGATCTCTAAAAGATTGAATTCCGATACTTAAGCGATTAATTGGAGTGTTTTTAAGTTGTACTATTTTTGATCTAGATAAATCGTCAGGGTTGGCCTCTAAAGTAACTTCTGCCATAGGGCTGACTAAAAAGCTACTGTAAATCTTGTCAAATATTCTAGCTAAATCTAGGTCACTTAGTAGCGAGGGAGTACCTCCTCCAAAATAAATACTATGAATAGTTTCTTGATCGAAAACAGTTTTACGCAGATCTATTTCGATGAGTAAGGCATCTACAAAAGAAGCTTTCATTTTTAATGTAGTAGAAAAATGAAAATCGCAGTAATTGCAAGCTTGTTTACAAAAAGGAATATGTATGTAGATACCAGCCATTACGCTTTGTTAAGAACAACTCTAAAAGTTGTTCCTTTAGTAAGTTCCGAGGATAAGACGAAAACCTGTCCTTTGTGGTACTCCTCTACAATGCGTTTAACTAAAGATAAACCGAGTCCCCAACCGCGCTTTTTTGTTGTAAAACCAGGTTCAAAAACAGTTTTCAACTCACTGGATTTAATTCCTTTACCTGTATCCGTAATGTCTATATAAATTTTTTTATTTTGCTCTTTTACACTTAAAAATATCGTTCCTTTTTGCTCTAATGCATCAATAGCATTTCGTATTATATTTTCTACTACCCAGCCAAATAATTGAGGATTTATGGAAGCAAAAACAGGTGAGGGAACATCCATTTCATATTTAACTTTAGCCGAAGATCGGTCTTTCATATAATTAAAAGAGCGTTTTAAAACCTTGGTAAGATCTAATTTAACTAATTCTGGTTGAGAGCCAATTTTAGAGAAACGTTCGGCAATTGTTTGCAATCTCAATATGTCTTTATTCATCTCTATTGCAATGTCGTCTACACCTTCTTTCGCTTGTAGTAAAGTAATCCATCCCATTAAGGATGATAAAGGTGTGCCAATTTGATGAGCTGTTTCTCTTGCCATTCCTGCCCATACTTTATTTTGCTCTGATTTACGAGAGGCACTAAAAGCTAAGTATCCTATTAAAATAAATAGGGTTACAATAAGTAACATTACGTATGGAAAAAACTTTAATCGAGTTAAGATTATTGAATCCTTATAGTAGATCCTATTCTCTTTTCCATCGGCATACTCGAAGACTATAGGCTCCGAGTTTTCCTTCATTAAAAGTAATTCCTTTTGAAGGTAGCCTTCTTTCTTTATTTTGTTTGGAGGGAAATTTTTATGGTAAAGAATCTTGCCTTGATCATCGGAAAGAATAACTGGAATTGTATTGTTGTGGTTTATCACCTCGAAGATAAAACTTATGTCTTCGTCTAGGTTGTCAATATCAGTAGTTTGTTCGGTTGCTTTCGCCCAAATCTTAACTTTGGTACGTTCTTCGTTTTTTAGGTCTTTAACTAAGCTGTTAGTAAACCACAAAGT
>CAWVTK010000125.1:0-5882 GCA_963933205.1 uncultured Flavobacteriales bacterium | reverse complement strand
AGGCTTTTATATGCTCGCGTTGCTGATGCTTACTCCTACAACACCGGAGAAAAAATGATTAGTTATACGATAGATCAAATAAAAGAGTTGATTAGCGAATCTTACAACGAAGAAAAAATATTAATACTAGCACCCGTTGTAAAAGCAAGAAAAGGACATTATAGAGATTTATTCGAACACATACTAAAACAGGGTTTTATAAAAGTACGTATCGATGGTAACATTCAAAATATTATGCCGGGCTTACAATTAGATCGTTACAAAAGCCACGACATTGAAATTGTTATAGACCGATTGCAAATTAGTGGAGATATTGATAAAAGACTAAAAGACTCGCTAGAAACTGCTTTGAAATATGGTAAGGGAATCCTGCAAATTTATGCTCCAGAAAAAGAAGAGCTTCGCTATTTTAGTAAAAACTTAATGTGCCCAACTACTGGAATTGCATACGACGATCCAGAACCAAACATCTTTTCATTCAACTCTCCAAAAGGAGCATGCAAGACCTGTAATGGTTTAGGCTTAGAAATGAAAATTGACGAATCTAAAATCTTTCCAGATCAAAGTCTTTCTTTAGAGCGTGGAGGCTTAGCTCCTATTTCGGACCGTAAAAGCCCATGGATAAACAAACAATTGGATCTAATAGCCAAGCGGTATAAATTCGATATAAAAGATCCGATAAGCGACATACCAAAAAAAGCTATTCAAGTAATTTTAAATGGAGCAGAAGAGTCTTTTAAAGTTACAAATACAACTATGGGTATAACCCAAGATTATTACTTGAACTTTGAAGGGATTTCTAATTTTATAAGCTACCAATACCATAATGCAGACTCATCTAGTTTAAAGCGTTGGGCAAAAGCATATATGATAGAAATAAATTGCTCCAAATGCGAAGGTGAACGATTGCAAAAAGAATCGCTTCATTTTAAATTTGAAGACTATAACATTTCAGAACTAGCCAAAATGGATGTTTCTGAACTTTACACCTTTTTTGATACGATAGAAGAAAAACTAAATGCGAGACAAAAGGCTATTGGCTTAGAAATTATTAAGGAATTAAGAACTCGTTTAAAGTTTTTATTAGATGTTGGCTTGGATTACTTGAACTTAGACAGGAGTTCAAAATCTTTATCGGGAGGAGAAGCACAACGAATTCGTTTGGCTACTCAAATAGGCTCACAGCTGGTAGGCGTTTTATACATTCTCGATGAACCTAGTATTGGACTACATCAAAGGGATAATACACGCTTAATAAAATCCTTGCGCGAATTAAGAGACCTAGGTAATTCTGTAGTAGTTGTAGAACACGACAAGGAAATGATAGAATCTGCAGACTACGTGTTAGATATGGGACCTGGAGCAGGAAAGTATGGAGGAGAAATTGTTTGTGAGGGAACTCCCGAAGAAATCATGAAATCTCATACATTAACCACACAATATTTAAACGGAGAGAAAAAGCTCCATATACCAAAAATACGTAGAACTGGTAATGGGAAGGAACTTCGATTATTAGGAGCTACAGGAAACAATCTTAAAAATGTTGACCTTATTTTACCTTTAGGTAAACTAATAAGCATAACTGGAGTTTCGGGCTCAGGTAAGTCTACATTGGTTAACGAAACACTTTATCCTATATTAAACACTTATTTCTTTAGAGCATTAAAAAAGCCAATGCCTTACAAAAGCATATCGGGTTTAGAGCATGTAGATAAAGTTATTGAAATTGATCAGTCTCCAATTGGAAGAACTCCAAGGTCTAATCCAGCAACTTATACAGGTGTGTTAGGCGAAATTCGAAAGATATTTTCTGAGGTTCCTGAAGCTAAAATTAGAGCCTATAAACCCGGACGCTTCTCTTTTAACGTAAAAGGAGGGCGATGCGAAGTTTGTGAAGGTGGAGGACTAAGAGTAATAGAAATGAATTTTTTGCCCGATGTTCATGTTCTTTGCGAATCTTGTAGCGGAAAACGATTTAATAGAGAGACCCTTGAAATACGTTTCAAAGGAAAATCGATTTCTGACATATTGGACATGACCATTAAACATGCTGTAGAGTTTTTTGAAGCGATACCTAAGATATACAGAAAAGTAAAAACATTACAAGATGTTGGACTTGGCTATATTACTTTAGGACAGCAATCTACAACACTTTCTGGAGGAGAAGCACAACGAGTAAAATTAGCTACCGAATTGAGTAAAAGAGATACAGGAAATACGCTCTTCATACTAGACGAACCAACTACAGGTTTACACTTTGAAGACATTAGAGTACTGATGGACGTGTTAAACAAACTTGTAAATAAAGGGAATACTGTTTTAGTCATTGAGCACAATATGGATGTGATAAAACTATCGGATCATGTGATTGACTTAGGCCCAGAAGGCGGAAGAGGCGGCGGAACTATACTTTGTGAAGGTACGCCCGAAAACATATTAAACTCGACCAAAAGCTATACTGTAGATTATCTTAAAGAAGAATTAGCTCAATAAAAAAGGTGGACAAATTGTCCACCTTTTTTATTAAAAATTTAAGGAGCTTATTTCTTTATAAACCTCTTTACAATTTGTTTAGAATCACTTTCTACATTCATAAAGTAGATTCCACTTTTTAACTTACTTACATCAAAAGTAATTTCATTAGAATCAAATCTAGTATCCAACTCAAAACTATGAATTTCTTGGCCTAAAACATCAGTTATAGTCATAGAAGCCAAAGACTTAAGCATTGGAGCACGAATCGTTAAGGTTGAACTGACAGGATTTGGATACATATTAAAGCTTAATTCGCTGAACTCGTTGATGTCAACTGTATTTAAATAAATTGGATTCGAGTAAGAACCACATCCATTTTCATTCTCAATATACACTTGGTAGTTCCCCACTTCTTCAGCATAATGTATAGAGTTGTTTGCACCATCAATTGATTCACCTTCTAACAACCATTGATAAAACACTGCACTTCCTTGACTTAAAAGCGAAGTTAAAAGGAATGAGTTTGTGATGTTTGCTTCAACAAAAACCTCTTCTGGAGAAATTATCGTAAATTCATACAACTGCGTATGGATTATACTGTCTACTTCACTGTCGGTAATCTCAATGGTATAATCTCCATCAGCCAAACCGTACATTATTATCGTGTTATTTTCGTCTACAACAACGTCGGTTTCTTGAGGTACACCTAAGCTAGAGTATTGCGTGTAAACTGAAATAGTTGAATAAGGTGCTACGCCTCCTGCTATTGCTATAAACACTTCGCCGTATTCGTCACTACAACTTGGATCAAATACGAGTACTGAAGCTTCTAAAAAAGGAATACATGAGCCATCATTAACCGTAACTAGAGAATCGTAGTTATAGGAATTAACAAATGAGCAACCTATTTGGTTTGTTAATAAATATACCTCATTAAAATAATAATCACAATTTATACTATCCGACTCAAATGAAACTCCTTGCATGTTAACAAAACCACTTATGGCTATAGATTCAGGTATTGTTGAAAGATCACTAATAATAGGCGATTCTACATGAATTGTGGCTCCAGGGTAGATTTGGGTATTCGAAAGCGACACTTCATTTATTTCTATTTCATCCATCGAAGCCAAATTAAGACTAAATGCAGAAGAGTTTATTAATTCGTTACTCGAATTAATTATGTCGTAGGATAAAACGGGAATATTAAATTCAGCAGAAGTTATAATCTCAAAATTTGTGAGTTCTAATTCTATACAAACGTCAAAATCACAAGTACCGTTGTCTGTATTTGCCAATTCATCAAAATTAATAGCTTGTGGGTGTGTACAACCCAAAACAACTAATTCGCTACATATAGAATTGTTACTGATGTTACATTCTGTACAAAACTCTGTATAATTGGGATCCGTACAACCCGATAAAAGCCCAGTTAAACAAGAACCATCGTTTGTATTTGGGATAACATCGGGAGCAGAAATAGACATGGAATCTGCGTTATACGTCCAGTACTCTAAAAATGAATCATCAGTACAACCATAAACTTTTAGGATTAAACAACTGTTGTCTTCAATTTCAGCAAATGGATTGTATTCAACGTAATCTGGATCAGTACAGCCTTCAATATTAGAATAATCCATGAGTTCGAAACCAATAATAGTAGAGATACCATTTGCTGTATAAGAATCTGGATGATTAGGTGTGTATATTGCCTCTAAGTATACACTATTGCCTGTTTCGGCAAATTGTATTGCCCAAACAAGTGGTTGGTTTTCAATAAAACCATCCTGTTCTTCTGTAGTTGCATCATCTCCCCAAGCAGAAAACTGAACATTACTTCCAGTTAAGTCGGTAAAACCTGCGCCGTAATACTGGCCATTATTCTCATAAAATACACCAAGCAAATCTCCTGGTTGAGAGAACAATCCGTTTACATCAATAGATCCTATTTGATCCATAAGTACGAATAAGGTATGATTTGAGCCTGTATTTGTATTTTCAAATACAACATCTGCATTAGGAACACATGAGCCATCGTCTAGCACAGCATTAGGGTTGTAGTTTCCTGCAATAGGGTTTGTACATCCTACATCGCCAACAGTAAAATTAATTACAGTTTCTATCGTTGGGGACCAAGGTTGATTATTGCCAACCACATTATCGTAAATAATAAATTGTACGGTATGCGCACCAAAATCAAAGTCTTGAGTAATGTTTCCAGATTGCTCAAAAAGAGAACCGAATGCTCCCCCATCTACCGAGTATTTGATGTGCCCTTCATTTTCGTTTGATGAAATGGTGAAATTGAGAACCTCATAGGTAAATGTAACCATTGTATCGGTAATAAAAGCACCGTTACTTGGGTTGGTAACGTATATAACAGGTATGTCAAAATCACAAGTTCCGTTTTCAATCGTTGCTTCGATTGAATAATTTAAAGCACTCTCGTAGGTACAACCAGCGTATTCACATGAATTGTCTAAATCGGTCGCAAGAGTATCGAAATTTAAAGCTAAGCTATCCGTACATCCTTCTATTTCAAATTCATCGCAAACACCATCCTCGTCAGAATCGTTGATACATTCACCAAAACAATCAAATGCAAAGTCCGAATACAAGCATGAATTATTATCTGTTAGAGCCGTAACATCGTAATTACAAGCTAAAGTATCTGTACAACCAGCAAAGCCATACTCACACGAACCATCATCTTGCGTTGCCAGTTCATTGTAATTGTTTGCACTTGCATCCGTACAACCTAAAACAGTATTGTTAGTACATTCAACCAAAGTTATTATACCTGCTGCTGTTTGAACTGTTAATGTATTGGTAGAATATTGAACAGGTGTTGGCATAAGCAAATCGTATAAATCGGTACCATTTACAAACTGAAATGAGATCACTTCGTTTGCAGTCGCTCCATCAATTTCTGTAGTTGTGGCATCATTTCCAAATACAGCCAATGAAGTCAGGTCAATACCAAAAACAGCCTTAAATCCAATGACCAGCCCAGAAGAATTTAAAGCAACAACGTAGGCATTTTCCTCCGTAGCGTTTAAAGATGTAATTAAAGCTGGAGGAAGCATTACCGTCATGTTTGAACCTGTGTTCAATATATTAGTGGCTGGTAAATCACAAGTTACTGTTATGGGGTCGTAGGTGCAAGAGCCATCATCTTGTGTTGCGAGTTCATTGTAATTGTTTGCACTTGCATCCGTACATCCTAAAACAGTGTACGTACAAGATGCATCGTCTTCTGTTGCCAGTTCGTTGTAATTGTTTGCACTTGCATCCGTACATCCTAAAACAGTATTGCTAGTACATTCAACCAAAGTTATTATACCTGCTGCTATTTGAAATGACATTCCGTTGGTTACATATGCTACAGATGTAGGCATAAGCAAATC
>CAWVTK010000124.1:0-5889 GCA_963933205.1 uncultured Flavobacteriales bacterium | reverse complement strand
TCAAAGATCTAATTAAGTCTTTTATCTTTTGATTTACCTTGCCTACCAATTGAAGCTTAAAAAGGTTTTTAAACTTTGTATTCTGCTTACACAGCTCAGAGATTACATGAATTAAAGCTGTTGGATTACGATCTTCGCCTAACATACCTAAATGGGTAAGAGAGAAGGTGTTGTCTAGTTCTACTGAGTTTTTAAAATCACTTGTATCAAACCCCAAAGGCACAAGCACTGTGTTTTTAGCTCCAATATGCTTCAGGTCTTTTTTCCATGATTCGGAAACAATCGTAATTAAATCCGCATTTTCAAATACTTGATTCTCCATTTTACGATGTCTATTATGAGCCCATTTACTAATTTTAAAGTGCTTGTAATAATCTACTTGAGTCCAGGGGTCTTGAAAATCTGCAATCCAAGGTAAATTGAGTTTGCTACTTAATATGCAACCTATTCTGTTTACAGAATGCGGTGGTCCGGTAGAAATAATAGCATCAACAGGATTATCAATTAGGTATTTCTCTAAGGCTTTTACTGCTGGTTTTATCCACAAACATCGCGCATCTGGAATAAAAAAATTGCCTCTAATCCACACAGATAAATTGTGAAGAATTGAATGTTTAGGAGTGTTATGGATAACATCTGCTAATGCAGCTTTCGACTTTTGTCCGGTTAAGTTCTTATAAAGCTCATAAGGTTCTACTATTGGAATTTTAATCACCTCTAAATTGGCCGGAATATCATTTGCAGCTTTGTTGTCTTCAAATGGATAATGCGGGTTTTGGGCTGTACATACAACAGGTTCCCATCCAAATTCGCCGATGTATTTAGCTAATTTTAGGGGTCTTATTGTACTTATACCTCCTGCGGGAGGCCAGTAATAAGATATGATTAATACCCGCTTCAAGACCTCTTAAATGATTTGTAAGCAACAAAACCAAGTAGCAGGTATATTAATGTAGAACAAACAATTGCAATAGAAGAACCTACAGCAACAGATTGGGGTTCAAATTTAAATTCTACAACATGTTTTCCTTTTGGTAAAGGCATGCCACGTAGCACATAATTAACTCTATAATACTCGTTAAGTACTCCATCAACATAAGCATTCCAACCTTTATCATAATATATTTCTGAGAATACAGCAAAAGCAGGCTCGTCTACATTCACATCATAAGTTAGATGGTTTGGCTGGTAAGCACTCAATTGTATAGAACCATTGGTGCTAAAATTTTGTGCTGAAACATTAAAACGCTTGTCTATTAAAACTTCGTTTTTTGGATTAAAACTGCTTAACTGAGTCATTTCATCATCAGCATTAGCTACCACTTTTAAATCGGAAACAAGCCAAGCTGATCCAAGTTGAGACGGGTTTTGAGATGCCATTATGTTTCCAGCAGATCCCTTTCTAATAATGTACTTGGTATTTAACATATTTATAACCGAAGGATTTCCTTTAGCTATTTGCATATCCATTAACTCTTGGTAGCGTTTTAATTTTGCACCGTGGTAGCCACCTAAATTATTATGAAAATAAGAAGTTCTAGCACCGGCGTCTAATCGTTCTGTGGTATTGTAAACTCTAAAATTCAATTCTTTGTCTGCCAAAATTTGAGAATCTACAGCAGTTTTCTGATAGGGTCTTTCCATTTTTTTGGATTTCACAAAATCATCAGAATTTAAAAACCGTTTGTTTACAGGAAACATGTCCGCAATAACTAGAATTCCTAATACCATTGCAAAAGGAACTAATTTAATTTTTTTTGTGTAAAAAAGATAAACACTTGCAGCGGCCAAAAGTATAAATGCTAAAGAACGAAGTGAATCAGCTCTCATAAGTGCGGCTCGATCTACTTCTAAAGCGGAAACTAAAAAATCGGGGTATTGTCCGTCTGCGAGGGAGCTAAAGGAAAATATTGAAGGCCCTAGTAAAGCAAAAAACAAACACAAACCACCAGAAATACTTAAAGCATACTTTAAAGAACTTACGACTACTTGCTTTTCTATTTTAGAAGATATGAGTTCCTTAATTGCTAAAAAACCTAGCAAAGGAATCGTAAATTCTGCGATAACCAAAATCATAGAAACCGTTCTAAATTTATTATAACCTGGTATATAATCTAAGAAAAAGTCTGTAAACCACATCATATTATTTCCCCAGGCCAATGCAAAAGAAACTAAGGTACAGGTAAGCAACCACCATTTAAGCTTCCCTTTAACTAAAAAGGCACCAAAAACAAACAAGAAACATAAAATGGCTCCAATATAAACTGGTCCAGAAGTAAAAGGTTGAGCGCCCCAATAGGTAGGCATTCGTTTAATTACATTTTTATAGTTGGGTACACTTTTCTTTTTTAAAACTTTATACGTTTCGGATTCTTTAGACAATTCGGAGCCAGAGGCTCCACCCATAAAGTTGGGTATCATAAGATTAAATGTTTCCATTTTGCCATAAGACCAAGAAGTAGCATAGTCCTTATTTAAACCAGAGGTTTTATTTTCTTGATCGCCATCAATGGTTAATTCAGATTCACTACGTGTACTGTATTTACCATAATCGTAAGTGGACCAGAGTTTTTCTATATTAGCTCCTACCCCCAATAACGCTGCAAAAAAGAGAACAATTGTGGCTTTAAAAAAGGTGTTTAATTGCTTTTTTTTGTAGGCAGATGCAAATTCAAAAAACAAATAGATAATTAAAATAAGTAATAAGTAATACGATATTTGAACGTGGTTTGCTCGAAACTGAAGTGCTAGAAATAAAGAAGTTAGTGCGGCACCTTTTAAAAGCCGCCCTTTGTATGCCAGTAAAACTCCAGCTATAACCGGTGCTACATATGCCATAGCGTGAGCTTTTGTGTTATGCCCAGCTTCAATTATTATAAAGATATAGGTAGACAAACCATAACCTAAGGCTCCTACTATAGCTAGTGCAGGAGAAACCCCCAAGCTAATAAGTAAAATGTAAAAGCCAACAAAGGCTAAAAAAACATAGGCAGCTTCTTTTGGTAAATTAAAACTCAATACTTTATCTGCAAATCGAGTTAAATTTGTGGGGGTATGATGGGATATTTGATAGGCCGGCATACCGCTAAACATTCTATTTGTCCACAAAGCTTCTTTTCCAGTTTCTGCTCTATAACTTTTTAGTTCTTGAGACATGCCTGTATAATTAACAATGTCTCCTTGGTATATTTTTTTACCCTGAAAAAGAGGTTGAAAATAAATAACGGCTATTAATAAGAATGCTGCGAGTGCTACTAAATGAGGTGTCGCGGTTTTAAAGTTGATTTTTTGCATGGCTCTAATATAAGGTTTTGCTCGGAAATGTAAAACTGGAACATGAAGAGATTATTAAGAGTACTTAGGTCCTAAAACTGACTAAAAATATTCAATCTATTTCTTCAAAATCTACATAATCACCTACAGCTTCTGTATTCGCTTTATCTTTTGTGCTTAGTTTTGATTTAACAAATACCTCACCTTCTTTCTTTTGAGCTTCTTTAGGTTCCTTAAAGCCAAAACCACCTCTTTGTTGTCCCATTTGATCCTTAAATTTCTCTTGAACTTTTTTAGCAGCATATCTCATTAGAAATGGAGCTAGGATTTTTGCAATAAGTCTAAATCCATAATAGAAAAAAAGGATGTACAGTAGGGTTTTAATTAGTCCTGCTAGCATAATAATTATTTTGAATTCAAATGTACAAATCAAACTGAAAAAGAGCTCGTGTAGCGAGCTCTTTTTGAAGATAAATTAACTTTTTTTAAGGCTATTTTGAAAGATACAAATTTCTTTCGCTGTATACTTTCTTGAAAAACGGATCTTTTAGGTTCTCAATAAAGTAGATGCTTTCGCCAGTAGATTTCATTTCGGGCCCTAGTTCCTTATTAACATTTGGAAATTTATTAAATGAAAACACTGGTACCTTAATTGCGTAGCCCTTTTTTACAGGATTAAAAGTAAAGTCTTTTAATTTTGCGCCTAACATAACCTTGGTTGCATAGTTAACGTAAGGTTCTTGGTAAGCTTTAGCAATAAATGGAACCGTTCGCGAGGCTCTAGGATTCGCTTCAATTACGTAAGCGATTTCATTTTTTACAGCAAACTGAATATTAATTAAACCTATAGTTTTGGTGGCCAATGCGATCTTATTGGTAATGTCAATCATTTGGTTTTTAACGCTTGTGCTTAAATCAAAAGGAGGTAAAACAGAGTTCGAATCTCCAGAGTGAATCCCACAAGGTTCTATATGCTCCATCATTCCAATGATATAAACCTCATCTCCATCGCAAATTGCGTCTACTTCTGTTTCTATAGCTTGTTCTAAATAATGGTCTAGCAAAATCCGATTACCAGGCAAACCCTTTAATAAATTTACAACATGGTGTTCCAGTTCCTGTTCATTAATTACAATCTTCATTCCCTGACCACCCAATACGTAGGAAGGACGAACTAGAATAGGGAAATTTAATCCTTTTGCTAAAACCAAAGCTTCCTCGGCAGATTCTACCACACCGAATTCTGGATAAGGTATGTTTTGGTCTGCCAAGAGTTCGGAAAAACGACCTCGATCTTCTGCAAGATCCAGAGCTTTAAAACTGGTACCTAATATTTTTACTCCGTATTTCTCTAATTTCTCCGCAAGCTTTAAAGCTGTTTGTCCGCCTAACTGAACAATAACACCTTCTGGCTTTTCCATTTTAATAATGTCGTAAATATGCTCCCAAAAAACAGGTTCGAAAAATAATTTATCTGCCGTATCAAAATCGGTAGATACTGTTTCTGGATTGCAATTGATCATGATGGTTTCGTAGCCCATTTCTTTGGCTGCTAATACTCCGTGAACACAGCAATAATCAAATTCAATTCCTTGTCCAATACGATTGGGTCCAGAGCCTAAAACAATAACTTTCTTTTTATCGGATACCGTAACTTCATTTTCGGTAAAACGCTCACCATTAATCTCAATTTCATTTTCAAATGTAGAGTAATAGTAAGGAGTTTGAGCTTCAAACTCTGCGGCACAAGTATCCACTAATTTGTATACTCTATTAATGCCCTGATCGATTCTTTTGGTATGAACTTCCGATTCCCAACAACGTGTAAGATGGGCAATTTGTCGATCGGCGTAGCCTTTCATTTTTGCATCCAGCAATAGCTCACGCGGTAAATCTTTTATGCTAAAGGTTTCCATTTCTCGTTCCATGGCAACCATCTCTTCTATTTGACTCAAGAACCAATTATCGATGCCGGTCATGTCCTGTATGGTTTTCTTTGGAATACCAATACGCATGGCGTCGTATATACGGAAAACACGGTCCCATGAAGGGTTTTTTAAACGATCGAGAATTTGATCCTGGTTGGTCCAACTTTTGGCATCAGCTCCTAAACCATTTCTACTAATTTCTAAGGACTGACACGCTTTTTGCAAAGCTTCTTGAAACGATCGACCAATAGCCATAACCTCGCCTACAGATTTCATTTGCAAGCCTAAGGTACTGTCACAGCCTTCAAATTTATCAAAATTCCAACGAGGAAATTTAACAATTACGTAATCTAAAGTAGGCTCAAAATAAGCGGATGATGTTTTGGTGATCTGGTTAGACAACTCATCTAAGGAATAACCAATGGCCAATTTAGCTGCAATTTTTGCAATGGGATACCCCGTTGCTTTAGATGCTAAGGCAGACGACCTGGAAACACGCGGGTTAATTTCTACCGCTACTATATCTTCTTTTTCATCCGGACTTACAGCAAATTGCACATTACAACCTCCAGCAAAATCTCCAATAGAACGCATCATTTTAATAGCCATATCGCGCATGCGCTGATACGTAGTGTCTGATAAAGTCATTGCGGGTGCAACGGTAATAGAGTCTCCAGTATGAACGCCC
>CAWVTK010000123.1:0-5918 GCA_963933205.1 uncultured Flavobacteriales bacterium | reverse complement strand
TAAATTACCTGCTGTAACAGAAAACTTACGAACTAAGGTATGGTCTTTTGTAGCACTAGGCACTCCTGCAACAGCCCAAGCTGAACCGGGATCACCATTAAAGTCTCCAATAAAGTCTAAAATTGTATACGAAGCCTCTGTTCCTTGCACTAAAGCAAAACCATCGTCTCCGTTACTCATAGAAGAATAGGTTTGGTCGGCCATCTCTAAAATAATAGGATCTGAACTTGGGTGTGCAATTACGTAAACTTCGCCAGGAGCTAAAGTAGCTCCGTCAGTAAAGGTGTTCCAATATTCGTAAGCACCAACTGTAGTTGGAGCGTTTGAAACATTTGCAAAAGCATACATAGAAAGATCTGCCGTATCACTAGTGGCATTATAAATCTCAATATACTTGTTGTTGCTTGAACCTTCTGCATATTCCGAAAAGAAAAGAGAGTTCACATCTTGAGCCTGTATTGCACTAAAGAATAAGCAGGTAAGACAAGAAAGAAAAGTGGTCATTTTCATAGTGAGGGGATAGTTTGTTTTGTTTAACAAAATTATTAAAAATAATAATAATGCTTGCAATTTATCTGTTCTAAATATTTGATATTTATCAACATATGAACAAGACCAGCTTCTATAATGATTGAGGGAATATTTTATGTAAATTTCTGATGAATAGACTCTTAAATCTAGTTGAGATAAATGACAAGTGGTTGTAATAAAAAACCAAAAGACATCGAGCCAAATTAATACATAATTTTGCATAACTATATTTCGTGATAGTTATTCGTTTTTGTACATTTGAAATCAAAATAAATAAAAACAAGAAAAGGACTCACCTACACTTGTACGAGCTCGATATGGCAGACACGAAACAATTAAACCTATTAGAATTAGATCGAATTATTGAGATGGCCTGGGAAGACCGTACGCCATTTGAAGCAATTTTAATTCAATTTGGATTAGCCGAAAAAGATGTAATTAAAGTAATGCGTGGCAACCTAAAAGAATCTAGTTTTAAGCGATGGAGAAAAAGAGTTCACAGTGGAGTTAGTCAAAAGCATCTGTTTAAGAGGAGTTCAGATATTTCCAGATTTAAATGTACCCGACAAAGAGCTATATCGGGGAATAAGATAAGCAAACGATAAATGGAATTGTTTGCAAACCTAGACACTCTATTCCCATTAACCTATTTGGAAATTAAGCAACGTGTTCGAGCAGTCGAACCTGTAAAATACGCAAGTACACGCAATTACATTAATGGCTCTGTAAGCTATTTATCCCCTTACATTTCTAGAGGTATTATCTCTACTAAATTTATATTAAATGAGGTTTTGGATAAGGGATACAAACCAGCACAAATTGAAAAGTTTATTCAGGAATTAGCATGGAGAGATTATTGGCAACAAATTTGGATTGCCAAAGGAGAGGATATAAATCAGGATTTGAAACACCCACAAACACCTGTTACAAACCACGCGATACCTTTAGCAGTTGCAGAGGCCAAAACAGGAATTGAAGCCATTGACAAAGGCATTGAGGCGTTTTACAAAACTGGGTACCTTCACAATCACTTAAGAATGTACATTGCCTCTATTACTTGTAATGTAGCACAAAGTCATTGGAAAGTTCCAGCAAAATGGATGTACTACCATTTACTTGATGCCGATTGGGCGAGTAATGCATTAAGTTGGCAATGGGTAGCTGGCTCAAATGCCAACAAAAAATATGTTGCCAATCAAGACAATGTAAATAAGTACTGTTTTTCGCAACAAAAAGAAACTTTTTTAGACGTGCCATACGAAGCATTTGCTTCTATGTCGATTCCTGAAATCTTGCAAACCACAAAAAACATAACATTAACCACCCCTTTACCAAAACAAATAACATTAGAAATAACAGAAAATCTTCCAACACTCCTTTATAACTTTTACAATTTAGATCCAATCTGGAAAAAAGAACTTTCGGCAAATAGAATTTTAATATTAGAACCTTCCCAATTTCAAAAACATCCAGTTTCGCAAAAAACCATTGACTTTACCCTAAACATTGCCAAAGAAAATATTTCGAATATTCAAGTGTATGTTGGAGAGTTTGCCGAATTAACTGCCGCCTATAATTTAAATGAAATCTTTTACAAAGAACACCCGCTTAACAAACATTACCATGGCACTGAAGAGCCTAGAGAATGGATGTTTAATGTAAAAGGCTATTATCCTTCTTTCTTTTCTTATTGGAAAAAATGCAAAAAAGAACTTTCCTTTTGAAAAAGAAAGCTCTAAATATTGTTTGGTTAAAACGTGATATTCGCTCGCAAGACCAGGAGCCTTTGTTTAAAGCTGAACGTGCAGGAATACCCTATATAATTGTATACCTATTCGAACCAACGTTTATGGAATATGCAGATACGAGCATTAGGCATTTGCAATTTGTGTATCATTCCATTTCGGCATTAAATAAAACGCTCGCCCCTTTTAAAAGAAGGGTAGATGTGTTTTACGAAGAGGCTTCTAAAGTGTTTACATATCTAAAGGAGTGCTTTGAGATTAATAGCATTTTTAGTTACCGCGAGAGTGGTACACATAGTACCTGGTTGCGCGACAAAAAAATGACTGTCTTTTGTTTAAAGAATAAAATAGACTGGCAAGAGTCTCAGCGAGATGGCATACTAAGGGGCATTAAAAACAGAAACTCTTGGAACAAACAATGGCATACAGCAATGCATCAACCTCTAATACAAAACCACTATACTGAGAGTCAAGAAAAACAAATAGAGCACACTTTTTTACTACCTGAAAGCCTAAAAGCTCAGCTACAAGAATACCCAAAACAGTATCAGCCAGCTGGAGAACAAAATGCTTGGCGGTACTTAAAATCTTTTGCAGAGCAAAGAGGGTTTAATTACCAGAAACACATTTCAAAGCCAAGCTTAAGCAGAAAGTCGTGTAGTAGATTATCGCCCTATTTAGCCTGGGGAAATTTAAGCATAAAACAAGCCTTTCAATTTATTGGCACTCATCCAAACGGAACGAACAATAGCAGAGCTTTTTCTGCAATGCTTACCCGCTTGCATTGGCATTGTCATTTTATTCAAAAATTTGAAGTAGAATGCAGTTACGAAACCGATTGCATTAACAAAGGCTATGAATTATTACCGCATCAAAAAAATGATGTTTTTATAAATGCCTGGAAAACAGGAAAAACAGGCTACCCACTGATAGATGCTTGTATGCGAGCTGTAGAAAAAACAGGGTGGATTAATTTTAGAATGCGTGCCATGCTTGTATCGTTTTTAACCCTTAATCTCGATCAGGATTGGCGCCAAGGAACCTACCACCTAGCCAAACAATTTTTAGATTATGAACCTGGCATTCATTACCCACAATTTCAAATGCAAGCAGGCACAACAGGCATTAACACCGTGCGCTTGTACAATCCTGTAAAAAACTCTCAGGAACACGACCCAGATGGATTGTTTATAAAAAAATGGCTACCAGAACTTAGCCAAGTTCCTTTAGCTCATATTCACGAGCCCTGGAAAATGACTGCTCTGGATCAGCTCTTTTGTGAAGTAATTATTGGTAAAGATTACCCCCTTCCTATTGTGGACTTAAAAGAAAGTTCGGGAAGTGCTAGAGATAAAATTTGGGCACATAAAAAACACCCAGCCGTACAAAAAGAAAATAAGCGTTTACTACAAACACATGTTAACACTAGACGATGAAAAAACAACACCTTCCTCAAAAATTATGTGTAGTTTGCAGTCGTGCTTTCGCTTGGCGCAAAAAATGGGAAAAGAACTGGAATGAAGTTAAATATTGTAGCGAACGCTGTAGAAGAAACAAATGAAACAAGTCAATCTCGTATTCCCAAATCAACTATTTAAAGAGTCTCCACTTTTTGATATTAAGGCCCCTATTTATATTGTCGAAGAGTTTCTATTTTTCAAACAATATCCGTTTCACAAGCAAAAAATAGCTTTCCACAGAGCTACAATGAAAAAGTATGCCGATTACCTTAAAAAAGATAAAAAATTTGAGGTACACTATATTGAAGCTACTAAGGATATTTCTGACATCAGACTATTGATACCCGAATTAAAAAAACAAGGAATTGATCAGATCAATTACATTGATCCAGTAGACAATTGGCTTCAAAAAAGACTCCACAAAGGTTTTGATGAAAACGGACTAAAATCGACGCAACACAACTCCCCTTTATTTTTAAATTCAAAAGAAGACCTTAGTTCGTTTTTTAGAGCTGATAAAAAAAAGTACCACCAAACTACCTTTTATACAGAACAGCGTAAAAAAAGAAATATTTTGATGGAATCTGATGGGAAACCAACGGGTGGAAAATGGACTTTCGATAGTGAAAATAGAAAGAAATATCCGGCAAAAAAAACACCCCCTTCAATTCAATTTCCCAAGGCAGACTCTTACTATGAAGAAGCAAAAATCTACGTATCAAATCACTTCTCTAATCATCTTGGAAGCCTAACGGAACACCCCTTATATCCTAGTAATTACGAATCGACAAAATTGTGGCTGAATCAGTTTTTCGAACATCGATTTAGTGAATTTGGAGTTTATGAAGATGCCATTGTAGAAGACAACTCTATACTAAATCATAGTGTATTAACTCCGATGCTTAACGTTGGCTTACTAACACCAAAAGAAATTATTGAGGATTGCTTACGCTACGCCAAAAACAACGAAATACCTCTTAACTCTACCGAAGGTTTTGTTAGGCAGATAATTGGGTGGAGAGAATTTATTAGAGGAATTTACGAGTGCCGCGGAAGTGAAGAACGAACAACCAACTTTTGGAAATTTAAAAAGAAAATACCTCCGTCTTTTTACGACGGAACAACAGGCATCCCTCCCATTGATTTAACGATTAAAAAAGTATTAAAAACAGGTTACTGCAATCATATAGAGCGCTTAATGGTTTTAGGTAATTTTATGATGCTGTGTGAGTTTGATCCGGACGAAGTTTACCGTTGGTTTATGGAGCTATTTATAGACTCCTACGATTGGGTTATGGTGACTAATATATATGGAATGAGCCAATTTGCAGATGGTGGCTTAATGGCCACTAAGCCCTATATTAGCGGCAGCAACTATCTCATGAAAATGAGCAACTATAAAAAAGGAGAGTGGCAGACTGTTTGGGACGGTTTGTTCTGGCGATTTATGCACGTACATCGTGATTTTTTCCTCTCGAACCCTAGACTGGGCATGCTGGTGCGGATGTTTGATAAAATGCCCATTGAAAAGCAGCAAAAACACCTAGAAAATGGAACAAATTATTTAGCATCACTAAAACACCAGTAACGAGTAGGTTATGAAAAAAAAAGAATGTATAATTCACATTATTGGTGCTGGGATAAGTGGACTTGTAGCTGCAAAAGTTTTAGAAGACCATGGGTACAGTTCTGTAATTATAGAAGCAACCGATAGAGTTGGTGGTAGAGTGAAAACCGATCGTATAAATGGATTTCAAGTAGATCATGGATTTCAAGTACTCTTAACTGGCTACCCGGCAGCTCAGAAATACCTCAATTACGAAGCATTAGAACTACAAAAAATAATACCAGGCGCCTGTATTTTCAAAAATGGGAAACAAAAGAGATTAGGAGATCCTCTAAGAGCGCCATCTTTGTTATTACCCACATTATTTTCTGATATCGGAACTGTTTCTGATAAATTTAAAATCTTAAAACTGAACCTAAAGTTAAAATTTAAAAAAACCAGCGAAATATTTGCTGAAAAAGAACAAACTACAATCTCCTATTTGCAGGATTTCGGTTTTTCCAACAGTATCATTAATGATTTTTTCAAACCTTTTTTTAGTGGGATTTTTCTCGAAACAAAATTGGAGACTTCCAGTAGAATGTTTGAGTTTGTTTATAAAATGTTTGGAGATGG
>CAWVTK010000122.1:0-5920 GCA_963933205.1 uncultured Flavobacteriales bacterium | reverse complement strand
AGATGTTTTTAAACGTCTTTATTGTTGTCTTGCATTCTCTTTATATTTTTCACTAGATAAATTTCAATTGTTTAGTCGAATAAATTGACTTGAGTTAAGACTTAATTTTCAATTATATACTAGTAAGCACAGGAAAATATGTAAATTAGCCGAATATTATTCTAGTTGAATTAGTCTATATTTAAGCTATTTTTTTGATGTATTAACCCTCATTAGATGTTTTTTGTGGGAGTTACAATGCGAAGCTGTGGAAAACATATGATGAAACTTATTTTACAAAAACACACTCCTGCTTAGTAAACGCGTAACATTAAAGTATAATTTAACACCAATAAACTTTTGAAAATTACCGTAATTGGAACTGGCTATGTTGGTCTTGTATCAGGAACATGTTTCTCAGAAATGGGAAATGACGTAACCTGTGTAGATGTTGATACTCTCAAGATTGAAAGACTCAAACAGGGTATTATTCCGATTTATGAGCCAGGACTTGAAGAGATGGTTTTACGAAACCATAAGAATGGAAACTTACGCTTTAGTACTTCCCTACCTGATGGGTTAGAAGGCTCTGATATTGTATTTATAGCAGTTGGTACGCCTATGGGCGAAGATGGTTCTGCTGATTTAAAATACGTGTTTGCCGTTGCTAAAGAAATAGGGCAAAACATAAGTAAGCCAGTTGTTATTGTAGATAAATCTACCGTTCCAGTAGGAACTGCCGATAAAGTTAGAACGATTATTCAAGCAGAACTTGATAGTAGAGATCAGGACACTAAATTTTATATGGTGTCAAATCCAGAATTCTTAAAAGAAGGTGCAGCAGTAGAAGATTTTATGAAACCTAATCGAGTTGTTATTGGGGCATCAGAAGAGATTGCTTTAGATAAAATGAGGCAAATTTACGCACCATTTTTTCGAACCAACGACCGATTTATTACCATGGATATACGCTCGGCAGAAATGACCAAGTACGCCGCTAATGCCATGTTGGCAACAAAAATCTCATTTATGAATGAGATAGCAAACATTTGTGAACGAGTAGGGGCAGACGTGAATAGTGTGCGTATAGGAATTGGATCAGACCGAAGAATTGGCTACTCCTTTATTTATCCCGGTTGTGGATATGGAGGATCTTGTTTTCCTAAAGATGTAAATGCTTTGATTAAAACAGCAAAAGATTACGGTTATAATCCGGAATTAATTGCTTCTGTAGACGGAGTAAATCAAAGGCAAAAACGTGTAATAGCTGAAAAGATCATCAAGCGTTTTGGTGAAGACCTATCTAGCCTAACTTTTGCTCTGTGGGGCTTATCTTTTAAGCCTGAGACAGACGATATGCGAGACGCCGCTAGTATAACAGTTATAAAAGAGCTGACTAAGCGTGGAGCAAAAATACAGGCCTACGATCCAAAAGCAATTCAAGAAGCAAAAACACTCTACCTTAAAGGTAATTCACGTGTTAGTTATTCCAGTAGTAAATATACTGCGCTTCAAAATGCAGATGCGTTAATTTTACTTACCGAGTGGAAAGAGTTTCGCTCACCAGATTTCGAAGAATTAAAATCTCAGTTAAAGAACCCAATTATTTTTGACGGTCGAAACCAGTATAATGCATTTAGGCTCGAAGAAAAAGGATTTGAGTATTATCAAATTGGTAAAAAACAATCAAATAGTTAACACAGAAAGATGAAAGACAGTAGAATAGCAGTAATAGGACTAGGGTACGTAGGTTTACCTTTAGCTTTAGAATTTGCAAAAAAACATAAGGTCGTCGGATTTGATATTAACAAAGCGCGCGTTCTTGAACTTAGAGCGGGTAAAGATCACACCTTAGAAGTATCTTCGGATGAGTTAAATAAGGTCTTAGTAAAAGAAAACATTCTTAAAACTAACATTCACACAGGACTTTACCCTACTACAGTGGTAGAAGATATCTCTTCTGCAAACCTATTTATTGTAACGGTTCCAACTCCAGTAGATAAAAATAATAGACCAATACTTACTCCTTTAATAAAGGCTTCTGAAATGATTGGGAAGATATTAAAGAAAGGAGATGTTGTTGTATACGAATCAACCGTATATCCGGGTTGTACAGAAGAAGATTGTGTTCCGGTATTAGAACAAGCCAGTGGCTTGGTTTTTAATAAGGATTTCTTTTGTGGCTATTCTCCTGAAAGAATTAATCCAGGAGACAAACTACATACCGTTGCTAAAATTAAAAAAGTAACCTCTGGCTCAACAGATGACACAGCTCAATTAGTTGACGATTTGTACGCCTCTATTATTACCGCGGGAACTTTTAAAGCGGCGAGTATAAAAGTAGCTGAGGCCGCTAAGGTTATAGAAAATTCACAACGAGACATAAATATAGCCTTTGTAAACGAGTTGGCTAAGATTTTTAATAAACTCGATATAGATACACACGATGTTTTAGCCGCAGCTTCTAGTAAGTGGAATTTTCTTCCCTTTAAACCCGGTTTAGTAGGTGGGCATTGCATTGGTGTAGATCCATACTACTTAGCTCAAAAGGCACAAGAAGTTGGATACCACCCTGAAATTATTTTGTCTGGAAGAAGGATGAACGACTCTATGGGAGCTTATATAGCCTCAGAAGTTGTTAAGCTAATGGTTTCTAAAGAAATTCCAGTTAAAGCTGCTAAAACACTGCTGTTAGGAATTACATTTAAAGAAGATTGTCCTGATATTCGCAATACTAAAGCTATTGATGTATACAAAGAACTACAATCGTACCACATGAACGTGGATGTATACGACCCATGGGCAAATGCTACAGAAGTAAAAAAGGAGTTCGGAATAGTGCTTAAAGAGTCTATCGACTCAGAAACTTACGATACTATTATTTTAGCCGTTGCACACAAGGAGTTTGTAAAAGTAGACTTACGTAAATTAAAGAATCCAACATCAGTAGTTTACGATATTAAAGGGGTGTTGTCTAGAGAATTAATTGATAGAAGACTTTAAAATGTACGAAAATAAGTACCACTACATCAACCTATCAGAAAGCAATATCTTAGTTACAGGTGGCGCCGGATTCATTGGATCTAATCTAGTGGAATACCTCGTAAAATGGGGTGCAAAAAAAGTTCGTATTCTAGATAATTTTGCAACCGGTCATCTTAGCAATATTGAACCGTTTTTGAAAAACAAATCGGTAGAACTCATAGATGGAGACATTAGAGACATCAATACTTGTCAGACAGCCTGTAAAAATATAGACTATGTTTTTCATCAAGCAGCATTGGGCTCAGTACCTCGATCTTTAATTGATCCAATTACTACCAATGCAGTAAATGTTTCCGGATTTTTAAATATGCTTGTTGCTTCCCGAGATAATTCAGTAAAACGTTTTGTTTATGCTGCAAGCTCATCTACTTATGGCGATTCTAAAAACTTGCCAAAGGTAGAAGAAGTAATTGGTAAGCCCCTATCGCCCTATGCGATTACAAAATACGTAAATGAGCTGTATGCAGATATTTTTAGTAACAGCTACGGAATGGAGACCATTGGCTTACGATATTTTAATGTATTTGGGCAACGACAGGACCCTAATGGGGCCTATGCAGCAGTAATCCCGCTTTTTGTAAAACAATTTATCAATCACGATTCTCCCATTATTAACGGCGACGGAGAATTTTCAAGAGACTTTACTTACATTGACAATGTTATTCAAATGAATATGCTCGCAATAAGCACTTCAAATTTGAATGCTGTAAACGAAGTATACAATACCGCTTTTGGCGAGCGTACTAAACTAAATCAGTTGGTAGAGCTTCTGCAAGATTTACTGTCAGAGTTCGATCAAAAAATTGCAACCGTAAAAA
This sequence comes from uncultured Flavobacteriales bacterium, assembly GCA_963933205.1. Lineage (GTDB taxonomy): Bacteria > Bacteroidota > Bacteroidia > Flavobacteriales > UBA7430 > UBA6772. The sequence goes on along the minus strand of CAWVTK010000122.1, from coordinate 2,078 downwards.
TTGTATATGGGCCAAAAAGAGCAGGAGATATACCACACTCACTAGCGTCCATCGAAAAAGCAAAATCCAAACTTTGCTATCTGCCTAATTATTCCTTTGAGCAAGGTTTAAAAGAGGCTGTAAAATGGTACTCCGAAAATTTATAGTTTTTTGGTTTATCGAACTATTTTGATAAAAACGAGTTAATACAAAATCATGGTTAAAGATTATTTTTCCCACGAAACTGCTATAGTAGACGAAGGATCTATAATAGGAAAGAATACTAAAATTTGGCACTTTTCTCATATAATGCCAAACTGCACAATTGGACCTAACTGTAACATTGGTCAAAATGTTGTTATATCTCCTGAGGTAATTATAGGTACAAATGTAAAGGTTCAAAACAACGTTAGTATTTATACGGGAGTTATCTGTGAAGATGATGTTTTTTTAGGGCCCTCAATGGTTTTTACCAATGTAATTAATCCACGCTCGGCAATTATCAGAAAGAACGAATACCTTAAAACAATTGTAAGAAAAGGAGCCAGTATTGGAGCCAATGCCACTATTGTTTGTGGTAACGATATAGGAAAATATGCTTTTGTTGGCGCCGGAGCTGTAGTTACAAAAGAAGTAAAAGATTATGCGCTAGTTGTGGGCAACCCATCAAAACAAATTGGATGGGTAAGTGAGTATGGTCACAGACTTGAGTTTTCGGACTCAAAAGCAACCTGTAAAGAAAGTAAAGAAGAGTACATTCTAGAAAATAATTCTGTAAAAAAGAACTAATATTTATGAAAATAGATTTTGCAAACTTAAATCTGTCTTACCTAGAACATAAAACTAAAATTGACGATGCCATTGCTTCTGTCATTTCGTCCTCGTCTTTTATTATGGGAAAACCCGTAATAGAACTAGAAGAGAAACTTAAGGATTTTACTGGAGCAAAGCATGCCATAACTTGTTCTAATGGAACCGATGCTTTACTTTTAGCTTTAATGGCTATTGGAATAAAAGCTGGAGATGAAGTCATTACAACTCCTTTTACCTTTATCGCCACAGGAGAGACGATTGCATTTTTAGGAGCAACACCTGTTTTTGTTGATATTAATGAGCACACCTACAATATCGATGTAACAGATATAGAATCAAAAATTACTTCAAAAACAAAAGCAATTATCCCGGTATCATTATTTGGTCAAATGGCTCAAATGGACACCATTAATGCCTTAGCTAAAAAGTACAGTTTAGATGTAATAGAAGACGGTGCTCAAAGTTTTGGTGCGACACATCTGGGCGTAAAAAGCTGCGCAAACTCTACCATAGGAACAACGAGCTTTTTTCCAGCTAAACCTTTAGGTTGTTTTGGAGACGGTGGCGCCGTTTTTACAAATGACGATGAATTAGCCAGTAAAATAAAATCGTTGCGTTTGCACGGTCAAAGTAAAAGATACCACCACAAATACATTGGTATGGGAGGTAGATTGGACACCATCCAAGCGGCTGTTTTAGGCGTTAAGCTAAGGCATTATGAAAATGATATTGAGAGACGTCAAGAGGTAGCCAAAAAGTACAGCAACTTACTAGAGGGGCATTTTAAAACACCAGTTATTTTAGAGGAATGCTCTTCTGTTTGGGCACAATATTCAATTAGAGTTAGAAACAGAGATAAAATTCAATCTTCCTTAAAGGATAAAGGAATACCAACAACCGTACACTACCCCATACCCTTGCATTTACAAGAGTGTTTCATATATTTAGGTCATAAAAAAGGGGACTTCCCTATCTCAGAGCTGGTTGCTAATGAAATACTTAGCTTACCAATGAATCCATATATTAAGGACTCAGAAATTGCGTATGTGTGTAACGAACTAATTTTATTAGGACAAGAACTATGAAAAATTTCGCATTAATTGGAGCTGCAGGATATATCGCTCCAAGACATTTAAAAGCAATTAAAGACACTAATAATGACTTAATTGCAGCATTAGATCGTTTTGATAGTGTTGGTGTTATGGACAGTTATTTTCCGAATGCAGATTTTTTTGTTGAACCTGAAAGATTCGATAGACATATTGAAAAATTAAAGTACGATAAAG
>CAWVTK010000121.1:0-5967 GCA_963933205.1 uncultured Flavobacteriales bacterium | reverse complement strand
AAAACATTTAAAAGCAGTAAGTTAGTAGGGTTTCATGAAATATAAAGTTCTCATAAGTTTAGGCTCTAATAAAGGTGCTCGTAAGGAAAACCTAGCGCGGGCTCTTTTTCAAATAAACCAAAATTTGGGAGAGCTTATTGCGATTTCGCCAATTTACGAAACCGCCTCTTGGGGATATAAAGACGATGCTTACTTAAACAATGCTGTTTGTTTAAGTACCTCAATGGAGCCGATTAAACTTCTTGATGCCTTACTAGAAATTGAGGTAAACTTTGGAAGAATCCGTTCTTCAAGCAAAGAATACCAAGCAAGAGAACTAGATTTAGACATTATTTTAATTGAAGGAATAGTTGTAAATCATCCTAAATTACAAGTTCCGCACCCAAGAATGAGCGCTAGAAAATTTGTACTTCAACCCTTGGTAGACATTGCACCAAATTGGGAACATGAACTTTTACATACAACACTTAAAGACCTGCTATTAAACTGTCAAGATCAATCTGAAATTAAATTATATGGAACCCTATCCTTACATAGTAGTTGAAGGAAATATAGGCTCGGGTAAAACAACTCTTGTACAAAAACTAGCTACTCAGTTGAATGCAAGAGCCTTTTACGAATCGTTTTCTGAAAACCCTTTTTTACCTAAATTTTATGCAGCCCCAGAGAAAAATGCATTTCCTTTAGAGCTTTCCTTTTTAGCTGAGCGTTACCATCAACTTAAAAAAGAACTGAACAGCCAAGACCTATTTCATAAAACCATCATTTCTGATTATTACTTTTCAAAATCTTTAATTTTTGCAGAAATAAATTTACCGGAAGATGAGTTTTTACTCTACAAAAACTTGTTTTCAATTATTCATCAAAAGTTAGCAAAACCCAGTCTTTATATCTATTTATACTCGGATATTAATCGCTTACAGGCAAACATTAAAAGTAGAGGTAGGGAATACGAAATAAACATTAAAGACGCTTATTTAGAAAAAATACAACAGAGCTATTTATTATTTATAAACCAACAAACAGATTTCCCTGTATTGCTAATTAACACCTCAAAAATTGACTTTGTAAGCTCCGAAAATGACTTTAAATGTATTGTATCTTGCTTAAATAAAAAATACAGTAAAGGAGTACATAGAATTGTATTGTAGATACAAGCAATTTTTTATATATTTGCACATCTGTCGAACGATAGTTTGATGTAAATTAACAATTTAGAAAACTAAATTCTAAAATTAAACACATGATCAACCTAAAAAACCTCGCTTTCGCGTCTTTGTTTTTAACAACGAGCGCATTTGCTCAAAATTCAGCTTTTAAACGTATGCTTATAGACGATGCTTCTATAGGTGTAAAAGCTTCATCATTTCAGTACTTATATGAGGGGAGTAATATGGATTTCGGCTATGGTGTGAATTATTCCAAGCAGATTAGTCCAGTTGTAGGTGTTCAGATAGGCTATTCAAAGACTAATCTGTCTAATGATTCAGATACAATTAATGCTAACTCATTAACTTTAAATACAAGTTTTAACTTAACAAACGTATCGGTTGGTGCTGCAAAAAACATCTTGTTTTATCTTTCAGCTGGTTTTCAAGTAATGAGTTACGAAGATAGAGCTGTTGTTCCTAATCTTGGTACTGGAGCTAAATATTCTCTAACGAACTCTTTAGATCTAGACCTTTTACTTTCTCTTAATTCATCCTCATTAACTCCAGAAACCATAAACTCATTTATGTCTACCAGTTTAGGCGTAAACTACCGTTTCACCAAAAAAGAAGTAGCTGTAGAATGGAACAATCCATTAGATGCTATGTATGGAGACATTGCAACTGTAAAAACTAAAATTGAAGGACTTTCAACAGATTCTGACGGCGACGGTGTGTCTGACGCTTTTGACGTAGACAACAATACTCCAGAAGGTGTAGCTGTAGACGGTAAAGGTAATGCCTTAGATGTGGATATGGATGGAATCGCTGATTACGCTGATGAAGATCCTTTTACTGCACGTGGAGTTCAAGTAGACGCTAAAGGTCGTGAGTTAGATTCTGATAAAGATGGAGTTGCAAATTCTGTTGATATTGAACCAAACACGGAATCTGGAGCTACTGTAAACTTCCAAGGAAAAGAAATTAGAGGAGCTAAAGGTGCGTTCATGCCTGCTGTTTACTTCGACTTCAACTCTGCTAAGGTATCTTATGCAAACTACGAAAGACTGGCTGCTGTAGCTTCTTTATTGCAAGCAAATCCAAAATACAAATTAAAAGTTATTGGCTATGCTGATGCGGTAGGTAATTCAGAGAACAATCATAAAATTGCTTTACGTAGAGCTACTAATGTAATAGAAGCATTAAGTACTATGTTTAGTATAGATGCCTCTCGTTTGTCTGCTGAATCTAAAGGTGAAGATGCTCCTTTAGCTAACGAATCTGTAAATGTTACAGAAACTACTGCAGATGGTCAAGTGATTTCAAACAACTTAACTAGAATGAACCGTCGCGTAGAATTCGTGATTGAGTAGTGCTAGAAATAAATAAAAAAAAAGGCTTCCAATTTGGAAGCCTTTTTTTTGCAATACATTTACTAAAATAGTGTTAAAGAGGATGCTTAAATTTCATAGCTCTAAAAAGGTCCCATAAAACCACGCCTGCGCTTACCGCAATGTTTAAGGAGTGTTTGGTGCCAAGTTGGGGTATTTCAACACAGGCATCGCATTGGTCAATTACAGACTGCTGCACTCCCTTAACCTCATTGCCGAAAACAAGGGCAATTTTAGACTGTTTAGAAGCGTCGAACTCATTTAGCATTACACTGTTGTGCGCCTGTTCTATAGCTACACATTGATAGCCATCTTTTTTTAATTTTGTAATGCAATCTAGCGTTTCATCAAAGTACTCCCATTCTACAGACTCCGTAGCTCCTAATGCTGTTTTATGAATGTCTTTATGAGGAGGTTTTGCAGTTATGCCACAGAGGTATATTTTTTCTAGTAAGAAAGCGTCAGACGTCCTAAATACAGAGCCAATATTGTTAAGACTTCTAATGTTGTCTAGCACCACTACAATAGGAAGCTTTTTAACTTCTTTAAACTCCTCGACACTTAGCCTATTAAGTTCGCTATTTTTTAATTTTCTCATCTGCTTGTCGAGTAGAATTAATACCTTGCTCTTTTGTTAATAACAAACGCAAATTAACCAATATAATAGCACAAACCTTGGCAAAAGCAGTTAAAAAAAAGAAGGAAACTCCGTTGATGACTCAGTACAATGGTATTAAAGCAAAGTATCCTGATGCTGTGCTTTTGTTTCGGGTAGGCGACTTTTACGAAACCTTTGGCGAAGATGCAATTAGAGCTTCTCGTATACTTGGTATTGTATTAACAAGCCGTGCCAACGGAAGTTCTAAGATCGAATTGGCTGGATTTCCGCATCATTCCTTAGATACTTACTTGCCTAAATTAGTTCGATCTGGTTGCAGAGTAGCCATTTGCGATCAGTTAGAAGACCCCAAGCAAACCAAAACAATTGTTAAAAGAGGGGTTACAGAGTTGGTTACTCCCGGTGTTTCGTACAACGATAAAACCTTAGATATACGCGCTAATAATTTTTTAGCCTCCATACATATGGAGAAAGAAAAGGCAGGGATTTCATTTTTAGATGTTTCTACAGGAGAGTTTTTAGTTGCAGAAGGAACTTGGGATTACGTGAATAAGTTACTACAAAGTTTTTCTCCTTCGGAGGTGATTTATCAAAAGCAGCACAAAGCAGCATTTACACAACGATTTGCCGATTCCTTTTTTACCTTCACTCTAGAAGATTGGGTTTTTACCCAGACTTATACAGAAGATTTACTGCGCAATCATTTTGGAACCAAATCTTTGAAAGGTTTTGGAATTGATACGCTCGATTTAGGAATTATAGCCGCTGGAGCTGCACTTCATTATTTAAATGAAACCCAACACAATAAGGTCAGCCATATTTCTAGTATCCATCGAATTGAAGAATCCAATTATGTGTGGATGGACAATTTCACCATTCGAAATTTAGAGCTCATTCAATCCTCCGGACAAAATGGAGTTTCCTTATTAGACGTGCTAGATCAAACCACTTCTCCTATGGGAGCTCGTATGCTTCGAAGATGGATTGTGCTGCCTTTAAAAGATCAAAAGTCCATTCAAGATCGACTTAACATTGTTGGCTACTTCTGCGATAATACAAACGTAGCCGAGGGGCTTAGCACGCACATAAAACAAATGGGCGATTTGGAACGCCTAATTTCTAAGGTAGCTACCTCCAGAATTTGTCCTCGAGAAGTCGTGCAGTTAAATAGAGCTTTAAATGCCCTTGTACCCCTAATGGATTATTGCAAGAAATCTGGAAACAAGAGTTTAAAAGAACTAGCTGTACAACTGAACACCTGCGATCTGGTTCGCGAAAAAATAACCAAGGAATTAAAAGAGGATGCTCCCGTTCAAATTGTAAAAGGTAACGTAATTGCCTCAGGACTAAGCAAAGAGTTAGACGAACTCAGAGCACTCTCTACCTCTGCAAAAGCCTATTTAGAGGAAATCAGAATTAGAGAATCCGAAGCATCGGGTATCCCATCCTTAAAAATTGCCTTTAACAATGTTTTTGGTTTTTACCTAGAGGTACGCAATTCTCACAAAGACAAGGTGCCTCAAGAATGGATTCGCAAGCAAACGCTTGTAAATGCAGAGCGGTACATTACAGAGGAATTGAAAGAATTGGAAGTTAAGATTTTGAGCGCAAACGATAAGATTTTTACGCTGGAACAAAATCTATTTAACGAGCTTGTAAGCTCCTTAATGGATTATGTGCAGGTTGTACAAAGAAACGCACAGCTCGTAGCTCGGGTAGATGTACTTCTTTCTTTTGCTAGTATTGCACTGCATAATAACTACACAAAGCCAGTTTTAGACGATAGTTTTACCCTAAACATTAAAGACGGTAGGCATCCTGTAATAGAAAAACAACTGCCCATTGGAGAGTCTTACATTACAAACGACGTTTATTTAGACAACGATACACAACAAATAATCATGATAACCGGACCAAATATGTCTGGTAAATCGGCTTTATTGCGGCAAACAGCCTTAATTGTATTAATGGCTCAAATGGGTTCTTTTGTTCCTGCTAAAGCGGCTTCTATAGGTATAGTAGATAAAATATTTACACGTGTAGGAGCTTCGGATAACATCTCATTGGGCGAATCTACCTTTATGGTAGAGATGAATGAAACGGCTAGTATTTTAAACAATGTATCCAACAGAAGCTTAATACTACTCGATGAAATTGGTAGAGGTACCAGTACCTACGATGGCATTTCTATTGCTTGGGCTATTGCAGAGTATTTACACGAAAATAAATTCAAAGCAAAAACACTGTTTGCTACCCATTACCACGAGCTCAATGAAATGACAGAGAGTTTTGGTCGCATAAAAAACTTTAATGTTTCGGTAAAAGAAGTAGGAAAAAAAATACTCTTTATGCGTAAGCTCAAGCCTGGAGGTTCGGCCCACAGTTTTGGTATTCACGTAGCTAAAATGGCGGGTATGCCAGTTTCTTTAATAAACAGAGCAAACGACATTCTTTCGCATCTCGAAAAATCGCATTCTGCCGAAGAACTTACAAGCAAAGCACGCTCTATACATAAAGAGTCGGATGTTCAATTAAGTTTTTTCCAGCTAGACGATCCGGTACTCGAACAAATAAAAGATCAGATTATAAACACCGATATTAATACTTTAACTCCTGTAGAGGCCCTGCTAAAGCTAAATGAGATAAAGAAAATGATTGGTGCTTAGCGGTTTGTAAAAATACCGTTAAATTCTATTCTTTTTATTTTGCGGTCTATTAAAAGTACTTATATTTGCATCGCTCTTGTAATAAGAGCCCTATTGCGAGTGTAGCTCAGGGGTAGAGCATCACCTTGCCAAGGTGGGGGTCG
>CAWVTK010000120.1:0-5980 GCA_963933205.1 uncultured Flavobacteriales bacterium | reverse complement strand
TGGAGGATCTGAAGCTTCAGTAAATCAAGCTGGTGTTGGTGGCTTTAACGCCCTCAAAGCACTTTCTACACGAAACGATGAGCCAGCTAAAGCCTCGAGACCTTTTGATAAAGACCGAGATGGTTTTGTTTTAGGCGAAGGAGCTGGTACGTTAATTTTAGAAGAATACGAGCACGCTATTAAGAGAGGAGCCAAAATATACGTTGAAGTTATGGGTGGTGGTCTTTCTGCAGATGCGCATCATATTACAGCACCTCACCCAGAGGGATTGGGAGCAATAAAGGTAATGCAAAATGCTTTGGAAGATGCCTATATGAAGCCCGAAGACATTGACTATATAAATGTACACGGAACTTCTACTCCTCTAGGAGACGTAGCAGAATCAAAAGCAATTAAAGAAGTGTTTGGAGAACATGCATACAAGCTTAATATTAGCTCTACAAAATCTATGACCGGTCACCTTTTAGGGGCAGCTGGAGCAGTAGAAGCTATAGCCTCTATATTAGCCATACAAAAAGGCATTATTCCTCCTACCATAAACAACGATAATTTTGATGAGAACATTGACGGTAAAATGAATTTTACACTAAATAAAGCTCAGAAAAAAGAAGTGAACGCTATTATGAGTAACACTTTCGGCTTTGGAGGCCACAATGCTTCTATCATCTTAAAAGCTTATAAAGCTTAATGATGAAATGGCTTACTAAGCTTCTAAACACACCATCTACAGATCCTTTAGCCCTTGAGCTGAGCAAAATTTTGGAGTTTACACCTGAAAAAATTGAGCTTTACTACCAAGCATTTTGTCACAGCTCAATTGAAGAACCTAAATACGGAAACAATGAACGCTTAGAATTTCTTGGAGATTCTATTCTTGGAACCGTAATAACCGAATACCTCTTCCATAAACTCCCAAATAAAGACGAAGGAATACTTACAGACATTAAGTCTAAACTCGTAAGCAGGAAAACACTAAATAAGCTGGCTAAAGAGTTTAAAATAGACACTTTTGTAGCTACAAACTTAGGCGGTAAAGTACCCGTATCTATTTTAGGAAACGCATTCGAAGCACTCATCGCTGCTATATATTTGGATAAAGGTGAAACCTTTTGTAGAAACTTTATTATACAACAGATAATTTTAAAACACTTTTCGCTAGAAAAACTTGAAAAAGAAATTAGCAGCTACAAAAAGCATTTTATTAACTGGACTCAAAAAAATACAAAATCTTTTCACTTTAAACTCTTAAATGAGTCTGGAGAATCTCACAAAAAAAGTTTCGAAATTGCCCTTATTCTAGAAGAAAACACCCTGGCAAAGGCAATAAGTACCTCCAAGAAAAAAGCAGAAGAGAAGGCTGCAAAAATTGCTTGCGAAAGCCTTAAAATATAATTATTCTAGCGTGCAATTTTGGCTATCTTTGGATGTGAATTTAGGTTGAACATCTTAAGGAATGAATAAAAAAAACATAAGCATAGATTTTGAATACGATTACGACTTTCTATTAATAGGAATCTGTAGTACTTTAAAAGATTATTCCCTAGGTTACCATATAAACAAAACACTACAAACTTCATTAAAGAGAAGTAAAAACGACGTAATCATGTCTTTTCAGGATGGATTAGAAGAAGCCAACTTTTCTCAATTTGAATTTTGGGATAAACAATTTCAAAACCAATGGTACATGATTGCGAACACAAGCACAATCTTATGCAGTGACAGCAACCAAAATCAGGGTACTATTTTTGATGGTTACATCCAGAATATAAAAAAAATAAAAAAACTTATTCCAGAAAACGCTAACATTGACTATTTTCTACAAATACATGGCATTTTTAACCAGGAATCCAAGCTTGCCCTTCTAAAAAGCATTAAAAACCTCGACCGTATACAAAGCGCTCATGTAATAAACATTACAGAGCTTAAGTCTAAAGAAAATTTGATTATCTAATGAACAAAACAAAAATAGTTGCCACAATAGGTCCTTCGTCGTACGACAAGGCTATCTTAAAAGAAATGTTTGCCTCTGGACTTAATGTTGCTAGAATAAATTTTTCTCACAGTAATCACGAACAAGCCAAACAAATTTTTGAATGGGTTCAAGAACTTAACCGAGAAGAAGACCGAAATGTTGCTGTATTAGGAGACCTACAAGGCCCTAAGCTAAGATTAGGTGAGGTTAAAGCTGACCAAGTTTTAAAAAGAGGGCAAGAATTAACCATAACCACTGAAGAGTGTATTGGCGATTCATCTCGAATATACATTACCTATCCAGACTTCCCTAAGGATGTTAAAATAGGAGACAGAATTATGTTAGACGATGGAAAACTTATACTTAGAGCTGAGGCTACCAACATGCTCAACGAAGTTAAAGCTAAAGTTATACAAGGCGGTGCACTAAAATCTAAAAAGGGTGTTAACCTTCCAAACACCAAAATATCGCTGCCTTGCCTTACCCCTAAAGATTTAGCTGATTTAGATTTCGCACTCAAAATTGGTGTAGAATGGCTTGGACTATCGTTTGTTCGCAATGTAGAAGATGTGATTGAACTACAAAACATTATCAGCAAAAACAATTCGCATGCTAGAGTCATAGCAAAAATAGAGAAACCCGAAGCTATCCGACAAATAGATGCAATTATAAAGCAGTCGGATGCTGTTATGGTAGCTCGTGGAGATTTGGGTGTGGAAGTTCCAATGGAACGCGTACCTAACCTTCAAAAAATGATTACCCGCAAGTGCATTAAATACTCAACACCCGTAATTATTGCAACTCAAATGATGGAATCCATGATGGACAGTTTAAGTCCAAGTAGATCGGATGTAAACGATGTTGCAAATGCCGTTCACGACAGAGTAGATGGAGTGATGTTGAGTGGAGAAACTTCGGTGGGGAAACATCCAATTCGCGTTATAAAAACCATGAATAAGGTTGTTAAAAACGTTGAGAATTATGCCGATTTAACCATGGAAGAGTTTCCACCTATTGACAAAAAAGATGGACGTTTTGTTTCGGACACCATTTGTTATAACGCTTGTAAAATAGCGGAACAAGTTGGGGCAAAATCTGTAATGACAATGACACACTCTGGTTACAATGCATTTAAAATTGCCAGTTTTAGACCTCCGAGTAAGATTTGTATTTTTACCAGCAACCGTAAAATAATGAACACACTAAGCTTACTTTGGGGTGTTAGAGGTTACTACTACAACGATTTTGTAAGTACAGACGACACGATTGCAGACATCAAAAACATCATCAAACAAAAAGAAGTTGTTCAAGAAGGAGATTTTGTAGTAAATATAGCCAGTATGCCAATTACTCAAAAAGGAATGACCAACATGATGAAACTAAGCCGCATAGAATAATGGAAAACATTAACGTTCCTTTACTAGCCTCTATATGTGAAATAGCGGGAGCTCCAGGCTTCGAACAAAGAGTACGAGAACTGGTTATAAACCAGATAAAAGATGTTGTTGATGAATACAGCATCGATAACATGGGTAATTTAACCGCGCTAAAAAGAGGAACATCATCGGATAAAAAAGTGATGATAGGAGCCCACATGGATGAAATTGGGTTTATAGTAACTCATATTGATGACAAGGGCTTTGTTCGCTTTCACACCCTTGGAGGATTCGACCCTAAAACCCTAACAGCTCAGCGCGTAATTATTCACGGAAAAAAAGATTTGGTTGGTGTTATGGGCTCAAAACCCATACATGTAATGACGGCTGCAGAACGTACAAAGGTTCCAAAAACAACCGACTACTTTATTGATTTAGGTAGATCCAGGGACGAAGTCATTAAATACATTTCTGTAGGAGATTCTATTACACGAGAACGGAAACTTATAGAAATGGGCGATTGTGTAAACTGTAAATCTATAGACAACAGAGTATCGGTGTTCATACTTATCGAAACACTAAAGCAATTAAAAGAATTTCCATACGATGTTTACGGAGTATTTACGGTTCAAGAAGAAGTAGGAATTAGAGGCGCACAAGTAGCAACTTTACAAATTCAACCCGACTTTGGTTTTGGCTTGGATACCACCATTGCTTACGATGTGCCTGGGGCAGCAGCACACGAAAAAATAACAGAACTTGGAAAAGGAGCAGCCATTAAAATTATGGATTCTCAAACCATTTGCGACTATCGAATGGTGCGTTATATGAAAGAACTTGCAGCAAAGAAAAACCTAAACACCCAAGTAGAAATTTTACCAGCTGGTGGAACTGACACCATGGGTATTCAACGTTTTACGGCCGGAGGATCAATTGCTGGTGCAGTATCTATTCCAACACGTCATATTCATCAGGTTATAGAAATGGCGCATAAAGATGACATTCAACAATCTATAGAATTACTCAAAGCTTGTATCGAAAATCTCGACCAATACGATTGGAGCTTTAGATAAACTGGAAACTATTTTTGATGCCTAAATCGACCTATTTTTTATTCACTTTTACAGCTATGCTCATTCTTTGGCAATGTGCAAGCATACAAAGTCCATCTGGAGGAGAAAAGGATCTAGAAGCGCCTCTGGTAGTTAAATCTTTTCCGGAGCAAGAAGAAACTAATACAACTCCAAGGGTAGTTAAAATAGAGTTTGATGAGTATGTAAAACTAAATAATTTACAAAAAGAACTCCTTATTTCTCCGCCCTTAAGTAAGCAGCCAGTAATGGAGCTTAAAGGAAAAAAATTACAATTAGAGTTAGAAGAAGAACTAAACCCTAACACCACCTATACTTTTAATTTCGGTAAAGGAATTGCAGACTACCACGAAGGAAATATTTTAGAAAACTACACCTTGGTATTTAGTACCGGAGATGAGTTGGATTCTCTTTTTATAAAAGGCCGAGTCAATTCTTGTCATTCCGCTACGGTTGGAGAACAAATTATTGTTGGAGTGTACCAAAAAGAAGCCGATGATAGAGACTCAACACTGTTTCTACAAAAGCCTGATTATTTTGGTTTAATTAAGGAAGATGGCACTTTTCGAATTGACCACATTAGAGCTGGAACTTTTGAATTATGTGCTTTTGAGGATGTAAATGGCAATTACCAGTACGATGGTTCTTCGGAACAAATTGCTTTTTATAAAAACCTAGTTAACAGCACAGACACGGGTAATTTTGATCTTTGGCTTTTTAAAGAAGAGGCCGAATTAAAACTTTTAGATACTCGAGCTAAAGAAAATGGTAGAATTCATTTTGCTTACAATGCTTTAATAGATTCAGCGGAGGTTTATTCCAGTACAGACTTAATATACAAAACAGAATTAGACAGTGTTTTTGTGTGGGCTCTAGATTTTCCTGAGGACTCTTTTAAACTGTTCTCAAAGGTAAACGAACATGTAGACTCTGCTATGGTGCAATTAGATAGTTTGCAAAAACAAAACATAAAACTTTCGGTTCGAGAAAAGTACCTGAGAGAAAAAAACACTTTACATGTTCATGCAAACGCTCCGATACTAACAATTGATACGTCTCAAATAAGCATTGTTTTAGATTCAGTTCAAATTGAGTATGCTGTAGAATTTAACCATTTCGAACTCTTTATTAATTTTGAGCAACAAGCAGAACAGACCTACACTCTTATTTTAAATGATGGAGCTGTTTTAAGTACTTATGAAAACACGAACGACAGTACGAACATTTCGTTTTACACCAAAAAGCGCAGTGCTTTAGCTGCCCTAAAAGTTAACCTAGAAACGGACGAAACAGACTATTTTATTGAGCTCTTAAAAGACCGTAAAATTGTGGGAAGAATAGATGCGCAAAGCGACTTAAAATTTTCTAAAATCTTACCTGATTCCTACCAATTAAGAATAACACTTGACAGTGATAAAAATGGAAAGTGGAGTCCGGGAAACTATCTAGAAAATATTCAGCCAGAAAAAGTATTTTATTATACTGGAGAGATTAAACTAAGAGCAAATTGGGAATTCGAGATCGATTGGCTTATATAAACC
>CAWVTK010000119.1:0-6061 GCA_963933205.1 uncultured Flavobacteriales bacterium | reverse complement strand
TGAAGTTAAAATGGATTACAGGTGGATTGGGATGGATGTTTGGTGGCCCAATGGGCGCTCTTTTAGGCTATTCTTTAGGTTCTTTGTTTGGTAAGGCAGAGGAGCAAGAAAAGTTTCAGAGCCATTACAAAAACATGGGGCAGCCGGCAGCTAATTTTGAAATTAGCTTATTGGTTTTAGCTGCCTTTGTAATTAAAGCAGACGGAAAGGTAGATCAAAGAGAATTGGATTTTGTACGCGAGCATTTCAAGAAAATGTTTGGGGCACAACGCGCTCAAGAGAGTTTTAAGGTTTTTAAACACATCATTAACAGCGACGAGGTTTCGCTGCGTCAAATTTGTTTGCAAATAGACAAGCAACTGCCGCATGCACAGCGTTTACAACTCATTCACTTCTTGTACGGAATTTCTATGGCAGACGGTCATTTAGACGCTACAGAAGTTGCCATGATTGAGAAGATTGGGGGCTACATGTACATTAATGTGCACGACCTTGCTTCCATAAAAGCCATGTTCTACAAAGAGCCAGAGCAATTTTATAAAATATTGGAATTGGAATCGACTTGTTCGGATGCAGAATTGAAAAAAGCCTTTCGTAAAATGGCCATGAAATACCATCCGGATAAATTGAGCGACTTAAACGAGGCTCAACAAAAAATGGGAAAAGAGAAGTTTATGAAAGTGCAAGAAGCCTACGAAAATATAAAGAAGGAACGCGGTTTAAACTAAGCACTGTGCATAGTTACAATAGGAATTGACGTTTAAATTCTCTAAGCCTATTAGGCTTCGATTTTCACAAAAGCTAAAAAGTGTTTCACCACGTCAATAGGAGCCTCCACCAAAGGAAAATGACCTATTTGAGGCAGTTCCACCACATCGGGATTGGAAATCAATTGTCGGTAGCGTTTTACCATGTGTTCTCCAGAAATGGGATCTGCAAGGCCGTTAATCAACCGAATAGGAATGGTGCTTTCTTGTAATGCCTCTAGCCAACGATTGCGGTAAGTTTTTCGTTCTTGCATATAACGTATGAGTAAATGAAAAACATACTTCCCACCATTTAATTCCATAAGAGCCCAATAATCATCCAGTTGACTTTCTGAAGGCTGCGTATAAGAGCCAAAAATATTTTTAAAATTCTTGGCTAATTTTTTACGTGTAAAAAAACTGCTCGCCAAGCTTCCCAAAGGACTCATTAATAATCTCTGAATAAATAACGGGCGGTGAGTTTCCGGAAATAAGCCTCCATTTAATAAGCAAAGATGGCTTATTTCAATTCCTTTTTGCCCAGATTTAATACGTGTATTGTAGCGTGCTAAAAGCTCTTGTGCAACCGTATCGCCATAGTCGTGACTCATTATTTTAACGCGTGCAATTCCATTTTCAAACAAAAACTGCTCAACCAGGTCTGCCTGATCTACAATACTGTAAGGGTAATTACGGGGTTTATCCGAAAAGCCAAAACCAAGTAAATCGAGTGCTACAAGGCGGAAATGTACTCTTAAGGGCTCCCAAACTTGAGCCCAATCCCAAGAAGAAGTTGGAAATCCATGAATAAGTAAAACCACATCTCCTTTTCCTTCATCTACAGTAAAAATAGACTGAGAGGTGTAGTTAAAATAAATTCCTTTTGCTTTCCAGTCGTTTAGCGTCATGAGGGTTGTTTAAACAAAAGACTAATACTAGCTAGGTTTTTTATCCATTGGGCCTCTTAAATGAATAACCAAACCATCCAAAAAATTGCGCAGTAATTGATCGCCGCATTCCTTGTACTTCGGATGGTTTTCATTTCTAAAAAAAGCCCCTAATTCTGATTTGCTTATTCTAAAATCTGCCAATTTACAAATGGTAACTATGTCCTCGTCGCGGAATTTATGAGCTACCCTAAGCTTTTTAAAAATATCGTTGTTTGTTAATGCCATAACTAATTTAAGTGTATTTGTACTGTTAATCTTTGGTCGAGTCAAAGCTTCGTTTCCCAAAGAGAATGTCAAAGAAAAGCGTGAAATCTCCGCGAAGACTCCACAAAGGATATTTAAAAGTAGCCGGTTTGTTCTTTTCGTAAAAAGCATGTCCTGTCCAGGCAAATCCATAACCTACCAGTGGGAGTACAATCCATAAACGAAGTTCTTTTTGTGCCAAAATAAAAAAACCGAGAAGTGCCAAAACACAAAAGGTTCCTATAAAATGTAATACTCTACTGGTTTTGTTTTGATGTTCGGTCAAGTAGAAAGGGTAAAACTCCTTAAAGGATTGAAAGCGCTCTTTAGACATGGTGTATTTGGGTTTAAATAAACAACTAATATAAAGAAACAAAGACAGAAGAAGTTTCTATAGATTTCTATGCTGGAAAGCAGATTGTACAAGACAAAAAAAGACCCGATTGGAAAAACCGGGTCTTTTGTATGAGTAGTATTCTTGCTTATTTAAAAGCATTAAAGCCTGTAATGTCTAAACCGGTAATTAGTAAATGAATGTCGTGTGTACCTTCATAGGTTACAACAGATTCTAAATTCATCATATGACGCATAATAGGATACTCTCCTGTAATACCCATACCACCTAACATTTGACGTGCATCTCTGCAAATCGTCATGGCCATATCCACATTGTTTCTCTTCGCCATAGAAATTTGCGCCGAGGTTGCTCGTCCTTCATTTTTAAGTTGACCTAAACGGAAGGTAAGCAATTGAGCTTTTGTGATTTCGGTAATCATTTCAGCTAATTTCTTTTGTTGCAATTGAAAAGCACCAATGGGCTTGCCAAACTGAACACGCTCTTTAGAGTAACGCAGAGCCGTATCGTAACAATCCATAGCCGCACCAATAGCGCCCCAAGCAATTCCGTAACGAGCAGAATCTAAACACCCTAGAGGAGCTCCTAAACCACTTTTATTTGGCAGTAAGTTTTCCTTAGGCACCTTCACATCATTAAAAACCAACTCGCCTGTTGCCGAAGCTCGAAGCGACCATTTTCCATGTGTTTCTGGTGTGGTAAAACCTTCCATGCCACGTTCTACTATTAAACCGTGAATTCTACCTTCTTCATTTTTAGCCCAAACTACAGCAACATCGGCAAATGGGGAGTTTGAAATCCACATTTTAGCACCGTTTAAAAGATAGTGGTCGCCCATATCCTTAAAGTTGGTTTCCATTCCACTTGGGTTAGATCCGTGGTTGGGCTCGGTTAATCCGAAACAGCCTAAATGTTCTCCACTTGCTAATTTGGGCAAATATTTTTTGCGTTGTTCTTCGTTTCCGTATTGGTAAATTGGGTACATAACTAAAGAGGATTGCACCGAAGCGGTAGAACGCACTCCAGAGTCTCCTCTTTCCAATTCTTGCATAATTAATCCGTAGGAAATTTGATCCAATCCTGCTCCTCCATATTCGGCTGGAATGTAGGGCCCAAAAGCACCAATCTCTCCAAGTCCCGGAACTATTTGTCTCGGAAACTCTGCCTTCTGACAAGCCTCTTCAATAATTGGCGATACTGCACGCTTAACCCAGTCTCTTGCTGCGTCGCGAACCATAATATGTTCTTCGCTTAGTAAGTCGTCTAAATTGTAGTAATCAGGTGCTTGAAATAAATCCGTAGCCATAACTTTTTCTTTAATTGGAACACAAATGTATTGCTTTTTTTAGGAAAATTTTCATCCCATAGAATAATTTAAAATTCAATATCAAGAGGGCTATCAGAGACTTCAATTGTGAATTAATGGGCATATCTAAAATTTGTCATGATTTTTGATGGCTAATGGGTTAAAAATTACTAGATAATGAGCTCAACTAGACGGAATTTTTTAAAGAAAGGTTTTTTAGGTTTAATTGCCACATCCGTAATTCCTTTTAAATCGAAAGCAGAGAATACCGAAGTTTGCGATGCTACGACACCGGATCTTGAAGGTCCTTTTTTTACAGAAGATGCTCCCGAAACAAACTCTATTGTTCCGATTGATTACCAGGGTGAGCGCTTATTTTTATCGGGGAGCTTACGTGCAACCGATTGCGACACGGCTATTGCAAATGCTGTACTAGATTTTTGGCAGGCCAATGAAAATGGAGCTTACGACAATTTAGGTTATACCTTTAGAGGCAAGGTGATGACCGATGAATTTGGTAATTATAATTTAGAAACCATCCTGCCTGGAAAATACCTTAATGGATCCTCTTACCGCCCAGCACACATCCACCTTAAAGTACAGGCTGAGGGCTACAACGAACTCATTACTCAAATTTATTTCGAAGGAGATTCGGACATTCCATCCGATCCTTGGGCGGGTAATCCCAGTGCGATTAACAGAATTATACAAATTAACCCAGGTATTGCCGGCGATTGGTTTGGTACGTTTGATGTTGTTTTATCTGGAGGAGAACCAATTGGAATAAACGAAACTCAAAAAGTATACGGCGATTTAAGTCAGAACTACCCAAATCCATTTAGCCATTCTACACGATTGCATTTGGTTCAGAATAAAAACGAGCACAGCCTTATAGAAATATACAATCAAAACGGAGGGCTGCAGAAAACTCTGATGGACCAAAAACTAGAAAAAGGGAGGTACGAATTAAATTGGCAAGCAGATGACTTACCAAATGGAATTTATACTGTAATTTGGACCTGCAATAAAAGGCTCGTAAAAACAATAAAAATGATTAAGCAAAACGATTAAAAACAAACACTATGAAAAAGTTATTTACACTATTAGGAATCAGTTTGGCTGTTTTTTTATGCACCGAAAACAACGCACATACAAATCAATCAGGTGCTCCTGTTGGCAACACAGGTTCTCCAGGTGATGGCAACAACACATGTAATAATGCATACTGCCATGGTTCGAGTGTTGCTGCAACAGACCAAACCTTAACAATTACAATGCAAGAAAACGCTAGTCGAGAATATACAATTTGGGTAGCGTCTAAAAGCGAAACACCCAACCAATATGCTAAAGCTGGTTTTCAGGCATGTGTAGAAGATGGAGCAGGAAATAAAATTGGAACCTTAGCTACCTTAAACAGTTCTTTAACTAAAATTATTGGTTCTGGCTCTCATATAACGCATACAACCGCTGGCACAAGCCCCTCAGAAGTAGTGTTTGGCACACACCACTACTGGAGTTTTAGTTGGACTGCTCCAGAAGACTTTAATGGTGAGGCTACCGTATACGCCGCTTCTATGCTAACCAATAATAATGGCCAAGACTCAGGAGATACAAATGTTACAAGCAGTTATCTCTTTAACGTAGGAGTTGGTTTAGAAACACTCAATGTATTTGATTTTTCAGTATACCCAAATCCAGCTTCGGAGCAATTGAGCATAAATATGAAAGAGATTCCTGGAGAAAACAGCACGATATCTTTGTGCGATGCCAAAGGAGCTTTTACCACATTAATTGCCGGAAACTTAATAGAAAACACATACAACTTGAGCATACCAAGCTATTTGGCTGAAGGTATTTACACGCTTACACTAAGTAGTCCAAAAGGACAAACTTCAAAAAAGGTTATGCTTAAATAAGCTAAACTTACACACTTAAAAGGAGCTCTTAGAAGCTCCTTTTTTTAAGCTTTTTTTTTAATGATTTCAATATTACGACAAATCCCACAGGGCAATTGGGAATTAATACTCTTGCTTTTTTTAGTCCTCATCTCTGTTTTTCTTTACAACAGAGATGCAAAGCGCTTTGCCTCTTTTTACCGATCTTTTTACACCAAGCAGTTCGAAATTACGTACGGTAGGTACCTAAAAGTATCACATTACTTTATGGTTTTGTTGTCCTTACAATCCATACTATTTCTGTCTTTTATAATCTCAGCTCATTTAAAGTACTGTTCTAAGTTTACAGATTACAGCAAGCTATTCTTATTAAGTTTTATGGGAATACTAGCCTATTTGATTGCAAAATGGACGGTATTGTATGGTGTTTCAATAGTATTTAAAAAAGAGCGTCTTTACCACTTACTTAGTGTTAAATCGACCCAACTGGTCAATTTGTATCTAGCACCCATCTTTGTATGCTGTCTATTCTTATATCTTAAATACGGATTCACTCCACAAATCCT
>CAWVTK010000118.1:0-6123 GCA_963933205.1 uncultured Flavobacteriales bacterium | reverse complement strand
ATTTGTGAAATTAACAATCTTCAACAAAACTCAAACGATTACTACCACACAGCTTCTTTTGATGAAATTACAAGTCATATTGAAAACAATACCTGTGCAGAGAATTTACCAACCGGTAATTCAATTCCGGTAG
This sequence comes from uncultured Flavobacteriales bacterium, assembly GCA_963933205.1. Taxonomy (GTDB): domain Bacteria; phylum Bacteroidota; class Bacteroidia; order Flavobacteriales; family UBA7430; genus UBA6772. The sequence continues at coordinate 5,990 of CAWVTK010000118.1, read as the reverse complement.
CGGTTGCAAACCCATCTGGTCTTGCTTTTACCATACCCATAAATACTCCTTTTGAATTAACCGGAGCAGCTACAGATCAAAACGCTGTTGATGTATTAACTTATTGCTGGGAGCAGTATGACTTAGGCGAAGCAATGGATGATTTAGACAATCCAACTGGAAATGCACCTTTGTTTAGATCTTGGCCTCCTTTGGAATCTCCAACACGTGTATTTCCTTTAATGGATGATCTTGTTGCTGGAACATCGACTTTAGGTGAAACACTTCCATCGTATGCTAGAAATATGAATTTCCGACTCACAGTAAGAGATAATAAGGCCGGTGGTGGTGGTGTTAGCTACGATCAAGTTCAGTTAACCGTAAGTGATCAAGCGGATGGTTTTGCTGTAAATGATATTACTTCAGAATGGGAATACGGTACTACCTATACCGTAGCATGGGACATAGCAAATACGGATGAAGCTCCGGTAAGTGCAGCAAATGTATCTATTTATCTTTCTACCGACAACGGACTTAGCTTTATCGACTTACTTCTTGACGTGCCTAACAATGGTTCTGCAGAGGTGGTTTGTCCTAATTTAGTATCTGATCAAGCCATTATAAAAGTAAAAGGAAGTACCAATGTTTTCTTTAACGTATCCAACACATTCGAAATTGTTGAATCATCTGATCCTAATTTTTCAATTACTGTAGACCCAGTAGATCTAGAAATATGTTCTGGTGAAAATGCAGTTTTTGATATACAAGTAGATCCAATACTAGACTTTAGCGCTCAAGTTAATTTGTCTATAGCAGATGTGCCAGATGGAATTCTTGCTGTATTTGTTCCAGAGAACGTAACACCTGGAGATAATTCTACTTTAACAATATCTTCTCCATTTCCGATTCCTGCAATTGTAATTCCCGCGCAAATTTCGGGTACTGCAGACGGCATTACGCACTTAGCAGACATTACGATAACCGTATTTGAAGGAACACCAGAACCAACAACGCTAAGTACTCCAGCCGCTGCGCTAGTTGGAGTGTCTTTGACGCCTACTTTTACTTGGGAAGAAGTAGCGAGTGCAAATTCGTACACGCTTCAAATAGCTACAGACCTAGATTTTATCGATGTAATACAAAACATCGTAGATCTTGAAAACCCAAGCTTTTCTTTAGGAACATTATTAGCACCAGAAACAGAATACTTTTGGAATGTTCAAGCAAACAGCCCTTGTGGTGACTCAGAGTTTAGCGAAACCTTCAGTTTTACCTCGGGCGAAGAAGATGTAGTAGAAATACCTGGTTGTACAGACATTACTGCTTTTAATTACGAACCTACGGCTAATGTAGACGACAATTCTTGTGTGCCTGTAACCTTTGGTTGTACCAATCCAGAAGCAGATAACTTTAACGAAACAGCAAATACAGACAACGGCTCTTGTATTATCTCTGGTTGTACCAATCCAGATGGGCTTAACTTTAATGAAGATGCTACCTTAGATGATGGCTCTTGTACTATTGAAGGTTGTACAGACCCTACGGCCTCTAATTACAACCCTTTGGCTAATATAGAAGACAATTCTTGCATTTCCTTTATTCTAGGCTGTACAGACTCTCTTGCTTATAACTTTAATCCAAGTGCAAACTCTGAAGATGGTTCTTGCGATTATACTTCTTTAGTAATTATTCAATGGGAAGAACTCGCAGGTTCTAACTTTCACTTTTGGGCTTTAATAAACGACTTACCAAACCCATCTAATTTATTTTGGAATATGGGAGACGGAACCACTTACGGTACTCCTGAACCAAACCATTACTATGAAGAAAATGGAACTTATGAAGTAACCGTTACAGCTTATACCTTTATGGGGGCCTTTATTGCAACAGCAATGGTAGAGGTTACAGGCGTCATCTCAGGTTGTACAGAGATTACAGCTGTTAACTACAACCCTTTGGCTATTATAGACGATGGTTCGTGTATCGCTCCAATCTTCGGATGTACCAATGAAGATGCAATTAATTTCAATCCTTTAGCAAACTCCGATGACGGTTCATGTATAGGTGTAGTATACGGTTGTACAGACGAAACTGCCATGAACTATAACGAAGAAGCAAACTCTGAAGATGGATCTTGTATTGCCTTTGTATATGGATGTATGGATGTGGATGCATTAAATTACAACGAACTTGCAAATACCGACGATGAGTCTTGCTTGTATCCAACGCCAACAGAACCTAATTGGGATGTAGAAATTACTTCAAACAACCATATAGTACTTATACCTTCCTCTGCCAACATTACGATAAACGATGCAGCTATTGAATTAGGAGACTATATAGGCGTGTTTTATTTAGGGCAAGACGATGCTTACTATTGTGCGGGAAAACTTATGTATACCGGAGTTACCAATACTTTAACCGTGTACGGAGCAGATCCTGGAATGTTTAACGGCTTCCAAGCAGATGAGAAACTTGTTTGGAAAACCTGGAAATCCTCCTTAAATGAAGTAAGGTTAGCGCTGGCTGATTACGATGCTATGATGCCAAATGGCGATACATACACAACGGATGGAATTAGTGGAATTACTGCACTGTCAAACACGGTATCTCACGACATAGAAATGCTTGAAGGTTGGAACTTAATTTCTACCTACATCGTTCCCGATTTTCCTAGTATAGGAGATGTATTTGCTCCAGTAGTGGGCGATTTGTTTTTAGCTAAAGATGAAGTAGGTAACGTATTTTGGCCAGAATATAACTTAAATAATATTGGCGATCATACGGTTGGAAAAGCCTACAAGGCTAAAATGAATGCCGATGTAAACCTTCAGGTTAGAGGTGCACTTGCAGATCCTAACGACTACACCTTAACCTTAAACGAAGGTTGGAGTTATTTAGGTTACTTACGTAAAGAAGCTGCAGATATTACGAGTGTAATGGAAGCGGTAGAAGAGGATATAACACTAATAAAAGACGGTATTGGAAATGTATACTGGCCAGAGTATAATGTTAACACTATTGGGAATATGGAGCCTGGAAAAGGATATCAGATTCGCATGGAAACAACCAGAGATTTCAACTATCCAGACAATTCTATAGTATTGCCTCAGCTTAGACTAAGTTCTAGCCTAAGCAATAAGTTTTACAATGCGCCTAAGACTTCGGAGTTTAATATGAATCTGGCCATTCCTTTAAACTTGTTAAGCGAATTAACTATTGGTGATGAAATTGCGGTTAAGAATCAAAACAACGAAATTATTGCCCGCGCTGTTTACAACGAGCAAACCATGGCTTTAACTCTTTGGATTAAAGAAGAAGACTTGCACACGAAATTCAATTTGTATTACTGGTCTACTAACAAAGCAGAGGAAGTTGCAGTGCAGTTTAGTGCAGCATCTACCGTGTTAGAAAACAATTCGATTGTAGTACTAGAATCTTTAAACTTAAAGACAGTAGGCAATGCTTTTACTGTTTACCCAAATCCAAGCTCAGCAAATACAACACTCTCTATTTCTTTATTAGCTGATGCAAAAGCAAGTGTTTTGGTGTACAACTCTCTTGGAGAAATGGTAAAGGTACTAGCCAATACTACTTTTGTTAAAGGAAGTTCATCCGTATCTTTTAATGTATCAGATTTAGCCAGTGGCATCTACTTCATTAAACTCACAAGTGATGTGTATTCTGAAGTACAAAAATTTAGAGTGCACTAATACATTATACTAATCCTAAAAAAAAAGCTACTCCATGGAGTAGCTTTTTTTTTGAGTAAGAAACAATGCTTTCAATTTTAATGAGTAGTGAACAAGAGCACCCATTAAAACGGTATAAAAAACAAACGTGTAATTTAACATTGGTAAAATAGGTACTCTAAGCAGTAAATTTAATGTTCAGATCGGTATTTGCAACAAGAATGTAAGCCATTGTATGCTTTCTCTTTGGCGCTTATCAGCCAGTTGTCGTGGCCAGCTTTAGCAAGAATCTTAGCGAGTTTTTCAGTATTCGGGACATTTTCAAACTTCAAATTTAGTTGTTTGGTTTCTAAACTCCATTCTGCCCATTTTACTCCCTTTACACGATAAGCCAAGTCTTCTATTCGAGTTTTACACATCCCACAAATACCGTCTACAAAAAAACTACTTTCATTAAACGAATCTAAAAGAACATTATCCAAAATCGGTTTAATTGTTTTTGGACTAAAGCCTTTAGATACGCCAAGTATAAAGATGAATTTATTGGTAAGTTGAATGCTGTTCGTGTTTCTATACACTGGAAAGTTTAGCGAAGACATCAAACTAAAGTTGTCTGGAAGCCTGTAGTTAATTCTAGGTTGAATATTAACAAAATCACCTCCTGTTGCAGCTACAATTACCGACCTATTTAGCGCCTTTTCTCTGTGTGTATAATTTAAACCCAAACCCGTACTTACTTTTTTTGAGGTTTTGTGCGATAGACCCAATACAAGGGTGTATAAATTTCCATACTTATAATCGGTGCGTTCGGTATGAATACGCTGAGAGAACTCTGACGAAATGTAAGAGTTTAAAGATAGTTTAGAGCCGTAAAAACGTTTGTAGATACTTATAGAGGTATTCAACCTAAAACTCCCAGAAGAAGGCTGTATATCGATGGGCAATACTACACCTTGGTCAACCTTATCAAATTCTCCAATGGGTAATGTTGTTTTTACAGAGGCAAAAACAGTAGTCAATTGTTTATTTAAATCGGCTATTTGGTACTTTACATCTACTGCAGCGTCGCCTAAACCACCTGCATTTCTAGAGTTGTCTATAGAAGTATATTCCATAGATTTAGCTATAAAATACCCAAATTCAGTAGCAATTGAAAGTTTATCTGTTAAGCCGTAAGAAAAATTAAGTAAGCCAAAATGAAATTTGGACTTTTCAAGATGACTTAACCACTCATCCCCATTATAAACCGAATTTTCTTCGAAATACGTATCGGAATAACTGTGAACGTATGAAGCGGAAACCAATAAGTAGTTTTTATTTACCCCACCAGAACCACTTGTGGAAGCTGGGTTTCCGGCAGAACAGCATTGCGCATTTATTTGTTGTGTAAAGCCTAGAAAACTAAGTAAGCCTAGAATACGAAACATCAAATTATTCTGTAATCATTAAAAAAATGCTTTCGCTAGCAGATCCCTTATCGTTTGAGACGGTACAAGTAATAACTTTTTCTCCTATACAACAAGGCGAGGCAGAGTATTGGGCTTCCGATCCAGAAGTATTCATAACAAAGAGCTCTCCTAAGTCAACTTCCCATAAATACTCTAAATTCCCTCCAGTAGCACTGCAAGATAAAACAGCAGGTAACGTACTTCCAAATTCCATAACAACCATGCTTGTAGTTAGGCTATCTATTATAGGGAATTCTGTAAGCACATCAGAGTCTTTAGTTTCATCCTTTTCGCAGCTTGCCAATAAAACGAAACTTACAATAACGAACAAGTAGCTAAATCTTTTTAGTGTCATCATTTTTTAAATTTTTATAAATTTAGTTTAATCCATTTAAATAAATGAAGAAATAGCAAGTTGTTTAAACTAAAGATTATACGGTCTTATACCGTTCTTGCAATTGTACGAAACAGTCCAAGTTAATAAGCGGGATAAGCTTAGTTTTTGCTGACAATATCTATAACTGCATGGCAACAATTTTGCCAAAAGCTTTTTAAACCATCGCAGTTAATGCAGCATTATTTTATGGCTGTAAAGCGCTTTGAGATTGGCTTTCATAGATTATAAGTAAATGGGCTGCAAATATTGAATTTTTCATCAACGAATTTTTTAATCAGTGCTTTTTATATAATATCAGTATTTAATTAACTGTAAAAACGATTTTTTTATACTTCTCTTTCTGCATGTATTGATTAAAAAATAGAAACAAAAACAGCACGATTAAAATTAAATAGCTAGCTTTAGCCTTTAATAAAAAAGACATGAATAAACCGATTCTTAGCCTGCAAGAGGCTACTATTTTTCAGAAAGACC
>CAWVTK010000117.1:0-6124 GCA_963933205.1 uncultured Flavobacteriales bacterium | reverse complement strand
AATATAGATGCCAATGGGCAATCTTAATTCCTCTTCTCCCAGTCCGTTCCAGATCCATTCTGCATTTTTAGTTACAAGTTCTTTCGCGCAAATTGTTTTTACGTTTATTCCTTTTTTATTGTAAATGTGTATACTAGTTTTAGCAGCTTTTGTGAGTTCTAGCCTCACCAAGGTAAAATCTTTATAACCGTCATTGTCTGGACTAAATACTTCGGGTGTTGTCGTTAAGTTCCCCTTTGAGCTTAGCTCGTATGTAAATTGAGAATTCATTCTTCCAGGTGTGCCATAATTGTCTTTAGAGGCTGCCGAAAACCATTTGGTACTCAAAGGGTTTAAGCGCTCTAAAGCAACGCCATCAAAAGAGTCTAGCAAAGGAAAATGCTGCTCTTCTGTGTACTTAATTTTATCGATGAGCTCATATGCTAAATCGCTAAGGGCAACCTGCCCTTCTTGGTTTGGAAAACTTGGAAGTTGATCTACTTCAATGTATATAGCTTTAGAGTTTCTTAGATAATTAAGTCCGAGCCATGTGGTGTCTTCACAAAGAACAAAGTAACTTTCTGGAGGAATTACCTGTCTGTTTGTACTTATAATCTCCGTGTTAACTATAGATTCAAGAAGCGTGTCGTAATTTCCAATTAAGAGTTTTGATATGTCGATATACTGAGCAGACTTGTTGTACAGTTCTACATAGTCGAATCCTGTGGGTTTTGGATTAAAGAGAATTTCGTTTAGTACGAGTTCATCTACTTTTGGCCAAACTCCCAAAACAAATTCCTGTTCTAAAGAACCAACATTACCATTACAGTCTTTAATAGTAGGCATTTGTATGGTGTATATTTTGTTTATCTGTAAATCGTCAAAAAATTGTATGCTCGTTTTGTCCATAAAATGATGAATACTTTGCGGACTGATTCCATTTGTAAACACGTAGGAATTGAAATAATAAAGGCTAGAGTCGTAGAGGTTTTCCGACCACAAGAGTTCAATCTCATCCTCTTCTGAAATTAAGATGTTTTCTAGGAAAGGTGCTGTGGTATCAGGATTGTCTTGCACAATACTGTTCTCAATTCCCGGGCTTCCTCCCCTATTGTTTTCGCAGGCACTCCAATTGTTATTTCCTAAGCAATAATTGGAGTCGTCTATCATTTCCAAAGACCAGCCTCCATTTTCTTTGTTTACATTTTGATACCAGCTTTTATGGTATTGAAGCTCGTGAATAACCTTGTTGTTTTGATCGAACAAGCCAAGGTAACCCGCGGTATTATTTAAACTCGTAAAAGGAATGTATACGCTCGATAAGTTCTCGAATGATGCTTCTAATTTATTATAGAGAATTAAATAGTCGTTTTCTGGAATCCTTATAGAATCTAGGCTGTATTCTTTTTCATCAATTACCAAGAGCCAATTTTCTAATTTTATTGGGTAGTTAGCCCTATTGTATAGTTCAATGTATTCTACATCTTCTAATTGAACTTGAGGTTCTGGATCTATCATAATTTCGTTTACAATAAGATCAAATGCCTGATGTTTTTGTAGGTAAAAATCCAGAACTGTGTCGTTCATATAATTTCCAGCGGTATCATAAATGGAGCTAATTTCTAAAGAAAACGGATTGTTTATAGGAAGATCGTTTTCAAAGTTTAGGTAAATAATGTTTTCGTTTTTAGTAATATTTAAGGGATTAGCTTCGGAAGGAAGAATTCTAAACTGAGAATTCGACAGCTCTAAAAACTCATCACTATTAAAGGCTAATAGAATTGTTTCGGTGTTCATAATTTCAGAAGAAATTAGTTCTGGCGCTATACTGTCTATAAAAGGACTTCCGTTAATACTAAAATCATCAAAATAAAACAAGGTACTTCTTGTTGAGGTATAGGTGCAGTTTACGCCGGAATACCAGCTGTTTATTTCTGCAGAATCCGCGTACGTTCCGAGTAACTCCCATTCATTTCCGTCTAATATATCTACCCAAATCGAAAACAAGCCCCCTAGTTTTCTTTCGGCTTTTAAGCGAATTTCTACAGGGTTACTATTTACTATACCGGTAGTACTGGTAATTACTTTACTGTTGATTTCTTCTTCGCGCTTGTAAAGAGTTATTTCATCATTTGATCCGCCAACTCTAATAAAGTAAGCGTTTTCAGAAGTTTCAATAACACTGTCATTGGCCAGTATATACCAGTCAAAGTAATTTGAGGATGAGGGATTAAACTCCATTTTTAAGGACATTTCCCAAAGGGTGTTTTCTAGCAGGTTACTAGCTAAACTTAAAGACGAATGAGTTGTTTGAGCTGGAGCATTAAGGTGTAAACGCATTAAAGTGTCTATTTCGTAATGAGAACTGTCTCCAAACCACTGCGGGTTTTGACTAAAGTTGCCATCAGAAAAATCATCAGAAATTTGTGCTACAGCCAGTGTATGGCACATAAAAATTAGTGCGATGTATTTCATAATTGTATTATTATATTAATTCTAATAAGATACAAAAACATAGCATATAGATATGTGCTATATTTGTGCTTTAATTTTTTAGTATGAAAGTAGCTGTTGTAGGTGCCACAGGAATGGTGGGTGCTGTTATGTTAAAAGTCCTAGCGGAACGTAAATTTCCAGTTACAGAACTAATACCTGTAGCTTCAATAAAGTCTATTGGGCAAACAATTTGTTGGCAAGCAACGGATTACACAGTTCAAAGTCTAGAACAAGCTATTTCCAAAAAACCCGATTTAGCTCTTTTTTCTGCTGGCTCTGAGTGCTCCTTAGAATGGGCGCCAAAATTTGCCGCTATTGGTACTACTGTTATCGACAACTCATCTGCTTGGAGAATGAAAGAAAAGCACAAATTAATTGTACCCGAAATTAATGCGTCTGCATTAACCATTGACGATAAAATTATTGCCAATCCAAACTGTTCAACCATCCAAATGGTTTTAGCTTTAAATCCTTTACACCAGTTGTATGGTTTAGAGCGTATTATTGTTTCTACCTACCAATCTATTACCGGTACTGGAGTTAAAGCCATGCAACAATTAGAAAATGAGGAGCAGCATAAAACAGGTGCTATGGCTTATCCGTATCCAATTTATAGAAACTGTTTACCACATTGCGATGATTTTACGACTACAGGCTACACCAAAGAGGAGATGAAGCTGGTGCACGAAACACGCAAAATTATTGGCGATAAAAGCATAGGTATTACTGCTACCGCAGTTCGAGTTCCTGTAATGGGTGGTCATTCCGAGAGTATTAATGTTACTTTTAAAAAGGATTTTGATCTTAGTACGGTTCGTAAAACAATACACGAGTCCGAGGGCTTAGTTTTGCAAGACAATACAGAAATGAATACCTACCCAATGCCAAAATATGCCGCTGGCAAAGACGCTGTTTATGTAGGCAGATTGCGGCGAGACGAATCCTATAAAAACACATTAAATATGTGGGTTGTATCGGATAATTTACGAAAAGGAGCTGCAACCAATACAATTCAAATAGCAGAACAACTTTTGCTAAAAGGATTTCTGTAGCTGTAATTTGTTGTTATAAACAAGTTCTTGCATTGCCGAATCCTTCAATTAATTTCAGTTTAATATAAATAATTAGTTACCATGAGAGTATTTAAATTTTGTATTCAAGTCTTTATTTTTTGCTTCATTTTAGTAAACGCCTATATTTTAATAAGCGGTAAAACCTATGTTTATAAAGCACTTAAAATAGGGTACTTAAAAGGGCACAATACTGCTACTATCCAAGATTCAAAGTATTTTGAAAACAGACTTGTAGATACAGGAGTACGTGTGCCATGGCCCGAGGCGTCTACCTATAATACAAAGCCACTTAACTCAGTTTTAAGGGCTCGATTAGAACAGAACAAGTCTATTGCTTTTGCCGTTATTCAACACGACAGTATTCGCAGCGAAACCTATTGGGGAATTGGCTCTAAAAACTCAAGAACTAATTCGTTTTCTATGGCCAAATCTGTAGTAGGAATGCTTATTGGTGTTGCTATTCAAGAGGGGTATATTAAAAATATAAATCAGAAGGTAATTGACTTTATTCCCGAATTTAATCGACCAGGAGAGCACTTTAACGCCGACGTAAGCCTTAAGCACTTAATAACCATGAGCGCTGGTTTGGATTGGCAGGAAGATTACTACAATCCATTTGGAGTTACAGCCGAAGCCTATTTTACAAAAAACCTAAACGAGCTAATGTTACGCTTAAACTTTAGCCAACAACCAGGCCTAAAGTGGAACTACCAAAGTGGAAGCACTCAAGTAATGGCCCTTGTTCTGGAGCGTGCCACCGGAAAATCACTTAGCGAATACCTGTCTCTAAAACTTTGGAAACCTCTAAATGCTACAGCTCAAGCCGATTGGATGATTGATAAAGTTGATGGAGTAGAAAAAGCCTATTGTTGCTTAAATTCCAATGCCTTAGACTTTGCCCGCTTTGGACAGCTTTATTTAGACAAAGGTAACTGGAATGGCCAACAATTGATTGATTCTTCTTTTGTTGAAGCTTCTTTAAGTCCAGATTTAGAAGCCCATTACGGCTATTCTTGGTGGCTTTACGAAACACAGCACAAATACCCCGTTTATGCAATGAGAGGAGTAAACGGTCAGTACGTAATTGTTATTCCAGCACTCGATTTAGTAGCCGTAAGACTAGGCCATAAAAGAGAAAAGTATGTAAACAACAGCACCAGCGATTTAGACTTCTATGTAAGTCAGATCATCCTAGAATACGATACTGTTAAATAGCCAAAGGTCTTATTCAAACAATTGAGTAATACCACCTATTGTTTGTCCTGTAGAATAGATTTACATTTGATTCATACTATAATTTAAATAGCATGAATTATGAAAACAAATTCTGTTGTACTTGTATTGCTTTGTAAAGCAACTTGGGATGCGTAGTTTAAAGTCCTATTTAATTTTACTATTAGTAAGCTTTGCTGCCCTGCCTTTATTTTCACAAATCAGTCTTCAAGGTCATGTTTTACAGATGCAAACAAATCAGGGTTTAGCGTCTGCTACAGTAGTGGTAAGCTCAACCAGAGAAGGTGTAATTACCAACACATCTGGTGCTTTTTCTCTAAACTGTTTAAGCTGCGCTCTAGAGGATTCTTTAACAGTTTCTCACATAGGTTTTGAGACTAAAACCCTAGCGATTCGTGATTTTATTAGCAGTTCTAAAAGAATATTTTTAGAAAAAACCTCCTACCAAATAATGGAAGTTTCATTAGAATCAGATTTTGACATTTATAAAAAATTGTATTCCCTTATTCAAAAAAAGAGAAAAGAAAACACATCGTATAAATCTAAGGCCTTTTTTACACTAGCAACCCTACAGAACGACACGGTAAATATAGAATCTATAGAAGGTCTTTACAACGCAACAATATCAGCATCTTCGGTGGTAGAAGACATGCGTTTTAAAACGGGTAGGTTTTCGCAAAACGAGCAAATTAAATTTTTCAGTTTAAACTCTACAGACATCATCAGTAAGTTTGATTTTTTTAGCAAAAGAAAAAAGGGTCGCCTACCAATTTGGCCTGGTAATTTAACCATGACAAAGCTAAAAAAGGACTACAATTTAAATATAGAATCTTGTATAAACTGCGCCATTGAATTTCGAAAGATTAGCTTTAGTCCAGTAGCTCAAAACTCAGACAACTTTTCAGGATCAATTGTGTACGATTATCAAACAGACGCTGTTTTATCATTCGACTTGAGTTCAAACAGCAGAAACAGTTTTTTTCAATCAATAGATCCCAATCATGAGCTCGGAAATGAACACATACAAATAGGTGTAAACTATGATAAACTCAATGGGCTAGTTAAAACAATCGAATTTGATTATTCAATAGAATATAAAATGTCTGACTGGATTCGTATTAATACCAACAGTACTATTTTCTTTTACGATACCGATGCTCCTTTTAGCGAAGCCTATTTCTCAAATGCAATTGACTTTAAAAATGATTACGAGCGCATTTACACGCACGAATCCACAAAAGATTTTTGGCTAACAAATTATAAGCTTCCTTATGAGGAATTTGAACATAAAAATAGAATTGTAGTAGACAATTCTACCTCGAGTATATTAGACCGACTTGAGT
>CAWVTK010000116.1:0-6269 GCA_963933205.1 uncultured Flavobacteriales bacterium | reverse complement strand
CTCCAATAGAACGCATCATCTTAATAGCCATATCGCGCATGCGCTGATACGTAGTATCTGATAAAGTCATTGCGGGTGCAACGGTAATAGAGTCTCCAGTATGAACGCCCATAGGATCCATATTTTCGATAGAACAGATTATAATTACATTATCGTTCTTGTCTCTTAATAACTCTAATTCGTACTCTTTCCAACCCAAAAGAGCTTTGTCTATAATTACCTCGTGTATTGGCGAACTGTGAAGTCCGTGCGTTAAAGCTTTCTCAAAGTCGTTTTTATCGTAAACAATAGCAGCGCCGGTACCACCAAGTGTAAAAGAAGCTCGAATACACAAGGGAAAACCATAGGCTTGAGCAGCCTCTTTTCCTTCCAAAAAGGATTTTGCAATTCGCTGAGGAGCCATAGGAATGTCTATGGATTCCATGAGTTTTCTAAAAAGCTCACGGTCTTCAGTTATGTTAATAGCATCAATGTTTACACCTACAATGTCCACATCATTATCCGACCAAACACCCATTTCGTCAGCTTCAATACATAAGTTTAATGCGGTTTGTCCGCCCATAGTTGGTAAAACAGCGTCAATATCTGGATGAAGCGCAAGAATATCTTTTAGAGAATCTACCGTTAAGGGCTTTAAAAAGACGTTGTCCGCCATAACAGGATCTGTCATGATGGTTGCTGGATTAGAATTTATGAGCGATACAACGATTCCTTCTTCGCGTAACGAACGAGCTGCTTGAGAACCTGAATAATCAAATTCGCAGGCCTGACCAATAACGATAGGTCCGCTACCGATGATTAAAATATGATTGATTGACTTGTTTTTAGGCATGTTGTAAATTTTAAGCGTAAAGAAGACTATTTAAGATTTTCAGTTTGGGCTATTCACAAAAAAGGTGTTAACTAAATAAATAGATAACACCTTCAAAATCTTCACCCATAAGATGATTATCTTTTATGTCTAGCTTCGTCTGAAACAGAAATTTTGTGACGGCCTTTAGCTCTTCTTCTAGCCAATACTTTACGCCCATTTACGGACTCCATGCGATCCATAAAACCATGTTTATTTTTACGCTTTCTATTCGAAGGTTGGAATGTTCTTTTCATTTCTTTTTATCTAGTGTTCTTGTACCCATTAAGGGCTGCAAATATAAAATCATTTTTTGTGTTTCGCAACAACAAAAAGGTTTTTTTATGCAATGAATATCTTACTTTTGCAGCAACAAACAAGATACTTATGTTCGGAACCAAAAATAAGAAAAGAGAAAAGATAAAACTAAAGAAAGGTAGTTTTAAAAAATCTTTGCAAATTTTTAAATACTTAAAGCCCTACAAGTCTGCATACATACTGGGTTTAGTGTTTCTATTGCTCTCTAGTTTTGCCTCGTTAATCTTCCCCTTATTTATAGGAGAAATGGTGGATGCGAGCCAAACATCAATGGAAAGCATCAATCAAATGGCCTTATTATTATTTGGATTATTTACTTTACAAGCCGTTTTTTCTTATTTTAGAATCGTTTTATTTGTAAATGTTGCCGAAAAGTTCCTGGCAAAGCTCAGACAAGTGACTTATGAACACCTAATTCGCTTGCCCATGACTTTTTTTAACAAAAGAAGAGTTGGCGAGCTAAACAGTAGAATAGCCTCAGACATTTCTTTACTGCAAGAAACCTTTACAACCACAAGTGCCGAATTTATACGACAGCTAATTATAGTCGTCGGTGGTATTATCCTATTAGGATTTACCTCCATAAGATTAGCTGGCTTTATGCTGTCTATATTCCCATTGATAATTGTAGTTGCGGTAGTTATAGGTCGCAAATTACGCGCCTACTCCAAAACCGTTCAAGAACATATTGCAAGCTCCAATACAATTGTTGAAGAAACGCTTCAAGGAATAACGAATGTAAAAGCATTTGCAAATGAAGTATTCGAATCTCTGCGTTACAAAAAAACCACCGAAGAAATCGTTTTGGTTGCCATTAAAGGCGGAAAGCTAAGAGCCGCTTTTGCTTCTTTTATTATACTGGGTATTTTTGGAGCTATTGCAGCTGTTATATGGTATGGTGCTCGCTTAATACACGAGGGAGAAATGAGTATGGGCGACCTAACTTCTTTTCTTATGCTTACTATTTTTATTGGCGCTAGTATTGGTAGTATTGCCGATTTGTATGCTCAGATTCAAAAAGCTATTGGTGCCACAGAAAAACTAATGGAATTATTAGAGGAAACAAAAGAGGAACATACCGAAGGCGAAATTTCTCATACCATTAAAGGCTCCATTACGTTTAAAGACTTGTCCTTTAGCTACCCAAATCGGGTAGATGTGGAGGTATTAAACACCATAAACTTAGAGGTACGTGTAGGAGAACAAATAGCTTTGGTGGGCTCATCTGGAGCAGGAAAATCTACCATTACACAATTGCTTATGCGTTTTTACCAAGGCTATACAGGTAGTTTAGTAATAGACAATACCGAAATAACCAAGCTTCCTCTTACCGATCTTAGGAAGCAAATTGCTATTGTGCCACAAGATATTTTACTTTTTGGTGGAAGCATCGAAGAAAATATTGCTTACGGTAAACCGGGAGCTTCTCTAGAAGAAATTAAAAAGGCCGCAGAACTTGCCAATGCACATCAATTTATTAGCGAATTTCCAGAAGCTTACGAAACTCTTGTTGGAGAAAGAGGTATTCAACTTTCTGGTGGGCAACGCCAAAGAATTGCTATTGCCCGAGCCATTTTAAAAGATCCTAAAATATTAATTTTGGATGAGGCAACCTCTGCCCTAGATTCTGAATCTGAGAGCCTAGTTCAAGAAGCTTTGGATAAATTAATGAAAGGTAGAACCTCCTTAGTAATTGCGCACAGACTCGCTACAGTAAGAAATGCTGATAAAATATTTGTTTTGGATAAAGGACAAGTTGTAGAATCTGGTAATCACGAAGAATTGTCTCTACTGGAGGATGGAATGTATAAAAAGTTGAGTGAACTGCAATTTCAAGTATAATGGTATTTGAATACTAAATTGCTAAATCATTTTCTTTCTTTTTAAAAGATATTTTAAAAGAATGGGTTCAAAACCCTCTGCGGAGTCTACTGGAATAAAGTCGATGTTGTATTGGCCGCAGTTTAGATGCAGTTCTTTTTCAAAACGAGACATGCTTTTTAAGTACTCCTCTTTTAATTCAATTGGGTTAACCTTCATCTCCTCGCCAGTTTCTAAGTCTATAAACTTATGCAAACGAGATTCAAAGTTGAATTCAATTTCTTTTGACCGGTCAACAACGTGAAATACAATAACCTCATGCTTGTTGTATTTAAGATGCTGCAGCGCAGTAAACAATTCTTCCGATTGGCTCTCATCTCCTAATAAATCGCTAAACAAAACAACCAAAGAGCGTTTGTGTATACGCTCTGCAATTTCGTGTAAAGAAGCAACGGCATTGGTTTGCTCCATTTCCTTTTCGTTAAAGGGGCTTGCAAGCGCTTCTAACTCACTTAACAACCATTTATGATGCGATGCACTTGTTTTAGAGGGTGTGTGCAATTGCACGCTGTTAGAGAATACAGAGAGGCCAACGGCATCTCTTTGGCGCTTAAATAAATTCATTAAAGCTGCGGCTGCAAGAATAGAGAAACCAATTTTATTGGGTTTTGTAGAAGACAATTTCTTATGAACAGGAAACTGCATTGAGGAAGATCGATCCAATACAAGTTGGCATCTTAAGTTTGTTTCTTCCTCGTATCGTTTTACAAAAAGCTTGTCTGTTCTTGCGTATAACTTCCAATCTATGTGGCGGGTGCTTTCGCCGGCATTGTACAAACGGTGCTCTGCAAATTCAACCGAAAAACCATGGTAAGGACTTTTGTGTAATCCCGTAATAAACCCCTCAACAACTTGACGGGCAAAGAATTCTAAATTCTCTACAGTTTTTAGTTCTTCGGTTTGAATGAAGTTGCTCATAAGGAGTCGATCTTTATTTTTTATAAAAAGCTAATTTGCACTAAAACTAAGCTTAAATAGTATAAAAGCAAAACTCCTGCTTACAAAAATATGTAAGCAGGAGTTTTTAGTATACCTAAATACGGTGCTTAAATTAAAGCATCTATTTTTTTGGCTAAATCAGCTTTTGGAGCAACGCCTACATTTTTATCAACCATTTCTCCATTTTTAAAGAATAGGATTGTTGGAATGTTACGAATTCCGTACTGTGCCGCAATTTCTTGTTGGTCGTCCACATTAACTTTACCTACAACAGCTTTACCATCGTAATCGTTATGCAATTCGTCAACAATAGGTCCTACCATACGGCAAGGACCACACCATTCAGCCCAAAAGTCCACCAATACTGGTTTGTCAGATTTCAATACTGTTTCTTCGAAGTTTGCAGAAGTAATTTCTAGTGCCATTTTATTTTTATCTTTTGTTTGTGTTGTCAATTCGATGATGCAAAATTACTATTTCTTTCAACAAATCAAGCAATTTAATTTAATTTGTATTGTAGGTCAATTAATGTGCCAATATCTTGTATCAGTTCTTTGGATATTTTCACTTTATGGGTTCTCGATAAAAGTTCTAAACTCACATTCTCATCTGGGTCTATTACGTTTAATTTTAGCTGATGTACTCCTTTGTGCTCCTCTAAAATATTTTTAAAGTTGTTGGTAAAGCCTTCATCAATATCAAATAAATTAACCCGTAAGGATATGCTTTTAGTTAGTTTATCTAATACATCAGATAATAAATTAATGGCCGTTAATTTAATTTCCAAATCGTTTCCCCATCTTTTGTTTTGCACTCGGGCTCTTACAAATACAAAAGCTCCTTGTACGAGCATGAGTTTAAACTTCATATAGTCATCGCTAAATAGCATAAACTGTTTCGAGTCTGTAAAATCTTCAATGGTTACCACACCGTATGGATTTCCTTTTTTATCAATTCTATTGGTCACTTCAGAAATAATACCTGCAAAAGATAAGTCTCTGTTTTTAACAGCTTCTAAATCCTCAAATCTTTCGATACTATGATTGCAATTGTGTTTAATTTCAAAAGCGTAATCGTCTAAAGGATGTCCAGAGATGTAGATACCCACAACTTGTTTTTCTCTAGCTAAAAGATCTAACCTTACCCACTCCTCACATATCGGCATTGGGGGTTCCGGGAGTTCAACGCCTTCAACACTGCCAAACAAATCTGGTGGTGCATCCAAGCTTTCTTGAAAGGCATTTCCGTATCTAATGGCTTTATTTAAGAATGTATAGCCTTCTTTAAGCTCGTAAAAGTACATCGCTCTATGTTCATTCTCAAAGGAATCGAAAGCTCCGGCAAGGGCTAAGTTTTCTAAGGTTCTTTTATTTACCGATCTTAACTCTACGCGTTTGGTTACAGAGTAGATACTCGTAAAATAGCCGTTTTCTGTTCGTTCTCTAATAATATTTTCAACTGCAGCCTCTCCTACTCCCTTAATAGCTCCTAATCCAAAGCGAACTTCGCCTTTAGAGTTTACGTTAAATTTGTGTACAGATTCGTTTACATCTGGACCCAAAACTTTTAAGTGCATTCGTTTGCACTCTTCCATATAAAAAGTCACCTTTTTAATGTCGTTCATATTATGGGTAAGCACAGAAGCCATAAACTCTGCAGGGTAATGAGCTTTTAAATAGGCCGTATGAAACGAAACTACAGAGTAACAAGTGGAGTGAGATTTATTAAAAGCATAAGCGGCAAAAGCTTCCCAATCTTTCCAAACTTTATCGGCAATTTTCGGGTCGTGTCCACGTTCGGTGCAACCGTCTATAAATTTAGGTTTCATTTTCTCGAGTAAGGAGAAAATCTTTTTACCCATGGCTTTACGAAGCATATCGGCATCTCCTTTAGAGAAGCCTGCCAATTTTTGAGAAAGCAGCATTACTTGCTCTTGGTATACGGTAATCCCATACGATTCGGCAAGGTAATCTTCCATGCCTACTAAGTCATAGGTTATTTCTTCCCTTCCATGCTTACGTGCAATAAAGTTGGGTATGTACTCTAGTGGTCCTGGACGATAGAGTGCGTTCATTGCAATTAAATCTCCAAATTTATCGGGTTTTAAAGCACGTAGATGCTTCTGCATACCAGGAGATTCAAACTGAAAGGTACCATTGGTAGCGCCTTTTTGGTATAGCTCGTAGGTTAGCGGATCGTCTAAAGGAATGTCGTCCGGAACAATGTCAATGTCGTGCTGTTGTTTTACCAACTTAACCGCATCCTTAATTATACTGAGTGT
>CAWVTK010000115.1:0-6320 GCA_963933205.1 uncultured Flavobacteriales bacterium | reverse complement strand
GCTGTTTATTTCAAGTTTCGTTTTACTCTCTGCTATTTAGGTATTGAAGAGCTGACGAAAATCAGAGGTATCAAGGTGAACCATTCTACTATTCAAGGATGAGCGCTTAAGTAAGCTACTGTTATTGAAGCGTCTATACATAAAGGAAAGAATCAAATCGTTGGTTCTAAGAAATCGGATTTCAAAAGGTTCATTTCATTTTCGCATAAGCTCTAATTAAATTTTAGATGGAGGGGGAAGTTGATGCGACAGAACTCTTATTTGATTAAATGAACTACACCAGATTTTATTTCGTTATACGCACTGTTAATTTTAGAGTATTTAATATAATAATTGAAAGAGCCAATTACACAATTTTTGTTGTTATTAACATCTACCCCATCCCAGCCTATTTGAGAATCGTTGCTTTCAAAAACGAGTTTACCATATCGATTGTAAACCTTCATTTCAAAAAAATCTTCATTAATGATCTCAATTTTAAATATATCGTTTTTATTATCTCCATTAGGTGAAAAGGTATTAGGTATAAATACTTTGAAGAAATCCTCTACTTGAATTGTCTCTGTATATGCATTTTTGCATCCACTTATATTTGATGTAGAAGTTAACTGAACGTTGTAATTACCAGGAGCTGCATATTCGTGGTAAACAGAAGATTCATTATTTAATTCTATGCCTGTATTATCACCAAAATTCCACTGATTATAGTATGACATTGAATTTGAAGTGTAATTGTTAAATTCAATAGCGAAGGGAGTATCTATTATTTCTAAACTCTCGAAAAATGGTGTGGGACTTTCTAGTATAGCAACAGAAACAGTATTTATAGCTTCCATATTACATGCGTCGGTAGCTGTTAAAGTGAAATCACCTAATCCAACCATATTACAAGAATCTGTTGTGCCGTTATCCCATTGATAGGAATAATTACCTTCACCGCCATATACTCTAAGTGGACACAGTTCTACAATCGAGTCGTAACATAAGTAAATGTCTTGTAATTCAATAACAATGTCAGAGTATTCTGGAACATTTACAGTAACATAATCTGTTGTTTGTTGCCAACAAGTATTGTCTGTAACCGTTAATAAATAGGTTGTTGTTGCTGTAGGAGTAGCAATGAAGTTATCAGTATTTGCTAGTGTATCACTTTGTATGTCCTCCCATTGATAGGAGTAATTATTAGATGTGTTAATTGAAAATTCAGCAACTCCTCCATTGATATTGGAATTGAGTGTAATAGGGGTTTCTGGACAATAAATAGAGGTATCATTACTTAAAGTCAAATTTAACAAAGGCTGATCGTTAATTGTAAACTCTATGGTTTCTGAAGGAATAGAATAACAATCTGAATAGACTATTGGTTCTATTATAATTATTAATGATTCGGTTCCTTCGATAATATCATCTAACAGAGCATTAATTACTAAACTTGCAGGGTTATTTGAGGTTAACACCAAACTATCTGAACTTAGCTCATAATCTAAATTGATAGATGATGTACCAAAAACAGAGTAGTTTATTGGAATGTTTTCATCAAAACAGTCTAGAGTATTGAATATTATTGTGGCTTCAGAGCATCCTTCAAAAAGAAAGCTCTCATTAGATGGGCTCCCTACAAAACTAGTATTCATATTATTGGATATTGAAAATGGAACGAAATCATCAAAATTAATTCCAGGACACGAGACCTCAATATTTACATCCGTAAAAGACTGCCCTCCGTTAACATCTGTAACAGTAAGTAGGTAGTTTGTAGATGACTCTGGTGCAACCGTAATTTCTTGACTTTCATCCTCGGTACTCCATAAAAAAGTTAGTGGAGTTTGACTAGATGAAATTTCAGGAATAATTGAAATTTCATCTCCAAAGCAAATTATTGTATCAGTTAGATTAATCTCAGGCAAAGGGTTTACTATGAAGACTAAAGATTCTTCTACATAACAAGTATTCTCTCCTTCGCTGTAAGTAAGTGTATATTGACCTATTTCTGATGAACTTATATTGTTTTGATTAACAGTTACGATTCCTGGGTATAGGTTAACCCATAAGCCATTAAGAGGCGATGAAGTTATAACCTCAGTTATTCCAACTGAGGTTATGATAGTGTCTTGGATATTGATGGTTGGAACTTGAAGAACATTAATTTCTTGAAGATTTACCACCTCACATCCAAAGTTGTCAAAATATATATAAGTGAGATTGAAATTCCCTATAATATTCGGTGTAAAATAATAATTTTGATCTTCTGAGCTTATTGGAGTACCACTCCAAATTCCATTGTTGTTATTCTCTAATAATTGAGGAATTTCAGACAAACAGTATTCTAGAATATTCAATTCTACTGGTTCTTGCTCTTCAAATGTATATGCTTCAATTATGCTAGTGTTTCCACATTCATTACTCAACGATAATGTAATATCCGCAGAACCAAACACATTAGAAAAATCTATAAATAAATTAGATATGCTAGCAGTTGTGTCTAGAAAATTTGCTCCATCAATTGACCATGAATAATCTGTTATATTAGCTTCACAATTATCAAATTCGCTTTGAACGTTCAATTGATCGTTAAAACAAATACTAGGAATGAATTCCAATGAAAGAATGTTTGGAGGCCCAGTAACTGTAATGGTATCGGTTAATGTTTCACTGAAACAACTGTTACTTGTTTGGCAACTAATTAAGTAGTCTCCAGCATTGTTAAATGTAATTGAAGAATTGGAACTTTCACTATTTAAAATACTAAAGTCTTGATTAGAGTTTTGATTACAAAATAGTTCAAGTTGATTTATACTCCATAAGTATTCTGTGTTGCAATTTTTAGAGGTGTCGGTTTGGTTAATTAAATTAACTTCTTCAGAGGCACAAGAGCTTCTAGAAAAGCTAACTACTGAATTAATACTATCTTCTATACAATATGAATAAACAACTGTATCTGATCCGCACATAGAGCTCGAAACCAGTTGAACATCATACGTATTAGGAGTAAGAAACTCAACTTTAAGAGAGTCAGAACCTCCTCCGATAGAGTCACCTAAAAAACTGTTTGTTAAAACCCAATCTATTCCTTCTTCCCCTTGAGCTATACTCCATGTTATATTAGCATCGAAAGAACAACTATTATCTACATTTACTATTGAAACCTCTGTGGAGTTAATAAAAATATAGGAATTTGAACATTCCTCATTTTCTGTTATAAAATTAGCTGTAGGATTTGACGAAACTGCAAAATTAGTTTTGGTTACATTAATTCCACATTGATTTTCTGCTGTCAAAACTACATGGTAATTATTGTCAATTGAACCAAAGCTTAAATATTCCAATCCACAAGACGAATTTAAACTGTCTTCAAAAAAAATAGAATCGGGGATGGATAACTGATTAAATTCTATTTGTGAAAAAACATCTTCTCCCCCTTGGTAGATCGTTAAACTGTAATCGGTGTCTAAAGAATTTGAGAATACTATTTCAGGCATGGTAACACTAAACTCTACTCCTTCACATATTTGAGGAAAAGGAAAACTTAATAAATTTAAAAACGGATTAGATGGTAAATAAATATTTAGTGAATCTTGATAATTACAATTTAGGGTATCCAAATAATAATAAACAGTATTATTGGCTTGATTTACATTTGTAACAAACAAGAAATCACCATTAAGATCAAAAAGAGTATTGTTAGTGTTTTCTGCTAAAAACCAACTGTCATTATCATAAAAGGAAGGAAGAATTATGGAAGCAGTATCATCAAGACACTGAACAACATCAATAATATCAAGTTCAATAACTGGGACTTCTATACTTAAGGAGTCTCTTATAAAACAGCCTATAGAATCTGTTATTGTGAGGAAGTGAACACTACTTTCTTCAGAAGTAACAAAATAATTAGAATCTAATACAGAATTGTCCCATTCAAAAAGGAATGGCCCATCTCCCTCTAAATTAGTTGCAATTAGTTCTAATTCTGTTCCAGCACATACAGCTGTGTCTTGTAAAGTAAAATTAAGCGAGTTTTGAATATTTATAAAAACACTATCTGAAGCTGTACAACCCAAAGAGTCGGTTACGGTAACGATTATTTCTTGGTTTTCTATGGAAATCAAGGAGATTGAACTGCTGTTGGAGATACTAGGATCCCAGTCGTAATTATAAGGTGTTTTTCCGTGCGCTACTTGCGTATTAATTGTTAGATCACTTCCAGAGCATACAATTGTATCATTCCCTAAGCTCACCTCTAGAAGTGGCGATAAAGTAATGTCAATTATTGATGAGTCTGATCCACATAAGGATTCTAAAATATATAATAGTTCATAATCTCCTTCATTATCAAAACTTAGATTTATGACATCAATTATGGAACTAGAAAAAGAATCTGTTGAGGTTTGGTTAAGAAGGCTCCACGAAGCCTCTGTTTGTTCTGAACCACAAGTATTTACATCGATATTTAAATCTATTTCTAATACGTTACATTCTTGAATGTAACTTGAATTTTGGTACTTAGCTTTTCCTTGAACAAAAATGGTCTTGTTTAATAGTTCGACATCATCACAACCTAAATTATTTAACGTGATTTTATAAGTACCCGAATTATTAAATGAAAGACTAGGCTGATAACTTGAAAGGTTTGAGGAATTTTGTAATTGATAGTTTTCCAACACTAATTCGCAGTTTGAATTGTTGGAGATTTGCGTGATTTCCCAATTTAGATCTGTGCTACAAAAAAAAATGTCTTCACTATTATTTTCTAATACTAAAAACTCATCTATACATACTGTATCTGGAATATTGTATTCGAAGTCAGTATTTAAATCCTCTATACAAACTATGCTTGTATCTCTAGAGTCATTACAAGATCTAGCAATCATTTCAACTTCATAAATCCCTGGTTCATTAAAGTTTAATGATATATTATCTGAGCCGTTTTCTATAATATTTCCCGTAGTACCAGAATTAATTTCAAAACTATTAGGGCTTATATTCCAATAGAAATTATCCGGGTAATCTTCGCAACCATTTGCATTTTCTCCATATTCAGATGTGTTTTGAAAGTTATATGTCGAGCATGAAACTTGAACTCTCTCTAAAGAGGCAGAAGCTCCAGAACTTACAAGTATATTTTCATAAGAACCAATCGGTACTGAATCAAACCCACACAACGAGTCTGAGTAAGTAATTTCGAAAACATATTCGTTACCATTTGCAGAACAAGTAGACGAAGTAAATTCAAAGAAGAAATCGGGAGAGTTATTTGTAATAAAAATTGTTGTGTCTAAATTATTAACTTCACCACTCGCTAAGTCATGTATGTAAATAGAATAGATACTAGTTAAGTTTGCGTCTTCTGGAAACAAATTAGTAAGCTCAATACTAGTAGGTGCACAGTAATTGTTGGTGTTTCCTATTGGAAAATTAAACGTAGGTAAACTACAATCTTGAGCTATTAGAGAAAGATTCGCTAATAAAAAAATTACTACTGTACAAGAAAATTTAAGATTCATAACGGGGGGTGTTTTTTCTATTCAAAAATTTAACTAATCAAACTATACGAAAGCTCGAAAAACATTATTATAGGTAAGTCGTCCATAATTTAATTTACATGAAAGTCTAAAGGTTATCACAAAAGTTAATTAATTTCATTTTTGTTGAGGGAAACAACTCATGGAATTTCAGTAAGCTGGGCCGCTATAATTAATAAAACAAGCCTTCTTTACGTCCTACTCCATTGTCAGCCCTTTGCACTGTTGAAAAAAATTAATCTTTGGGAATTAAAAAAACCACTAAGTCTTTAGTTTTTTTTATGAACGTACAAAACCTCTTATTTTAATAATTTAACTGCTGATAAAAATTCGTCGTCGAATCTGAACAGAATTCTTGTTTTTTTTGTCGAATTTGAAAGTATCCTAATAATGGGAAGGCTACAATTAAGATTTCATCAGTAAGAAATTCTCGTAAAAAAGTAGTTTCAATAAAAAAACTTAAATTAGCTTATTAGGTTCTGTCGCATTAATATACCAAATATAGATTATTTAGTTTTGAGTTAAAATTACTTCCTATGTTTAAGCACCACAGATATCCTAAATTCATAATTCTTCAAGCTGTTTACTTTAAGTTTAGATTTACCCTCTCCTATCGAGACATTGAAGAGCTAATGAAGATTAGAGGTGTCAAGGTTGATCATTCTACTATTCAACGATGGGTGTTTAAGTACGCTCCTATGATTGAGGCATCTATGCACAAAAGAAAAAATAAAGTTTGCACTAGCTGGAGGATGGATGAAACCTATATTAAGGTGGCTGGTAAAGACCCGTATCTTTATA
>CAWVTK010000114.1:0-6357 GCA_963933205.1 uncultured Flavobacteriales bacterium | reverse complement strand
GATGTGAAAAAGGAAGTTCAATAAAATCCAAATTTGGAAACACTTTTTTCATTTCGGGTCTAATATAAGCGTCCATCCCATAATTGTCGTCAATATGAAGAAATCCACCTGCGAGTAAATAGCTTCTTAAATTTTCAATTTCGTTAGAAGAGAAAACTACATTACCGTGCCCAGTCATATGAATAAATGGATATTGGAATAGTTCGCTACTGGCTACGTCTACCACATCATAAACAGGGTCTATACTGATGTTAAGATTTGCAGAGCAAAATTGAATGAGGTTGTTTAACGAGCTAGGGTTTGCATACCAATCTCCACCACCGTTGTATTTTAATACCGCAATTTTGCAACTGTAATTAGTAAATGCAAAGGTTAGGGGTAATAAGAGAATTAGTAAGATTTTAATTTTTTTCATGGTGTAGTGCTATGGTGTGGCAGGCAACAATTCCTGCGGTTTCGGTTCTTAATCTGGAAGCACCCAAACTAATGGGCGTATAATTATTTTTTAAAGCTAGGTCAATTTCAGTTCTAGAAAAATCTCCTTCAGGACCAATCAATAGAATTGAATCTGAAGAAACTACCGTTTTTAATGACTGTTTACTCTCTTTTTCGCAATGTGCTATAAAACAGGTTTTTTGTTGTTTTGCAGAAAGAAAAGATTGTAAACTTATGCTTGGATGCAGTGTAGGGATTTTGGCTTTTAAAGATTGTTTGGTTGCCGAAAGTATGATTTTCATTAACCGATCCTCTTTGATCACTTTACGTTCAGAATTTTGACATACTATTGGGGTTATTTCATCGATACCAATTTCTGTAGCTTTTTCAAGAAACCACTCTAACCGATCTATGTTTTTGGTTGGAGCAATGGCTATATGAAGTTTGTAGTTGCGTGCAGTTTCATTCCATGATTTTTTAATTTCGAACAGAACTCTCTTTTGTGAAGCAATTGTAATTTGTGCCTCATAAAAGCCACCAACTCCATCTATTAAATGAATAATACTTCCTTCTTGTTTTCGTAAAACTTTAATACAATGTCTACTTTCCTCACTATTTAAATAGTAGGTTTCTTGTAAAACTTCTGGACAGTAGAATAGTTGCATCGGACGAAAGTAAAAAAAAGGCTTTCATTTGAAAGCCTTTTAAGAATAATTATTGTTTAACGAATAGCTTTTGGAGCAGCTTCTAGTATTTCTGTGCTTGCATTTTCTGCATATTGAATAAAATTAGCGTTAAATGCATCTGCTAATTCATTAGCCTTTTTATCGTAAGCAATTTTATCATCCCAAGTATTTTTAGGAAACAGCAGTTCTTGAGGAACATTAGGGCAGTCTAGAGGCATGCTTAAACCAAACACATCATGTTTCTTAAAGTCTACACTGTCTAGTTCTCCATTTAATGCTGCAGTAATCATTGCTCGGGTATATTTTAATTTCATACGAGAACCAACCCCGTACTCGCCACCAGACCATCCGGTATTAATGAGCCATACGTTTACATGATTGTCTGCCATTTTTTTACCGAGCATTTCTGCATAAAAAGTTGGATGCAAAGGCATAAATGGTGCTCCAAAACAAGCAGAAAAAGTGGTTTGTGGTTCTGTTATTCCGGTTTCGGTTCCGGCCACCTTAGCGGTGTAACCAGAAATAAAGTGAAACATTGCTTGGCCTGGACTTAACTTTGAAATTGGAGGTAAAACACCAAAGGCATCGCAGGTTAAAAAGAACACGTTTTTGGGCATTGGCCCAGTAGAAGGTGTTTGTATATTCTTAATATGATCTAATGGATAACTAACTCGAGTGTTCTCAGTTTTAGACCCATCCATATAATCCGGAACATTGGTTCCCTTTTTAAATGTAATGTTCTCTAATAAGGCTCCTTCTTTAATTGCGTTGTAAATATCCGGTTCCTTTTCTTCGCTCAAATCTATGCACTTGGCGTAACAACCTCCTTCAAAATTAAAAACCTCTTCATTGGACCAACCGTGCTCATCGTCTCCAATAAGGTTTCTGTCAGGATCGGCAGATAATGTAGTTTTTCCTGTTCCAGAAAGTCCAAAGAAAAGTGCTGTATCTCCTTTTTTTCCAACATTTGCAGAGCAATGCATCGAAAGTACTTGCCTCTGGTAAGGGAGTATAAAGTTAAGCGCAGAAAAAATACCTTTTTTTATTTCGCCTGTATAACCGGTTCCACCTATTAGTATAATTTTTTTACTAAAACTTAAAATGGCAAAATTATGCTGACGTGTTCCATCTTCTTCTGGATTAGATCTAAATCCAGGTGCATTTACTACAGTCCATTCAGAGCTAAAGTTTTGCGCCTCAGCTGCAGAAGGACGAATAAACATAGTGTCTGCAAACATATTAGACCATGGGTATTCGTTGATAACCGTTAGGGCTAATTTATGAGTTTCACCAGCGCAGGCAAAGGCATTTCTAGCGTAAATTTCTTTTTCAGACAGGTAATTTAGAACCTTTGTGTGAAGCTTGTCAAATTTATCAGCATCAAAAGGTATGTTTATACCACCCCACCAAACAGCGTTTTCAGTAATAGAGTCTTTTACTATAAACCGGTCTTTAGGAGAACGTCCTGTAAACTCTCCCGTATCAATTGCTAAAGCTCCAGAGTCAGAATAAACACCCATGTTTTTGGCTACAGAAATTTCGGCTAATTTTTTTGAGTTTAAATTCCATTGAACAGTCGAGTTTGATATTCCATAATCAGAAATAGATTGACTCAGTGCTTTTTGTCCCTTTTCAATATTCATACTAGGTATAATTTTGATTTTGATTTAAATAGAAGATGTTTCTATTTAATAGTTTGTAAATTATTAACTTATTCTATAATATTTGAAATAAAAAAACTCCCACATTTAGTGGGAGAGTATTCAAATTTGCTTTTACTATTTTTTAATAAGTGCTTGCTCGTATTCTGAAAACTCAGTTAGTAGCAAATCGATGTTCTCAGCATCAAACAATAACTGATATGTGTCTTTTATTAAAGAAAATTTTATTTTATGATCGTCAATTAAGCTTACAAACTCTGTCATCTGATTTACTGAAACACACTCTCTGTTTGCAAAAGCGAGTACAAGTTGGTAGCGTTGCTGATCATTTTTTTGCGTAACAATACTGTTGTAAAGACCCTCAAAACGATCTTTTGAAATTGGTTTATCGCAGTTTGAAGCAAGAATTGTAAAGCTAAACGATAACACTATAACTAGTCCTAAAATACTTTTCATAATCTGAAATTTTTAATAAATTATTAGATTACAAATCTATGAAATTTTACTATATATTAGCTTTACTTTTAATTTAAGAACATGACAAAGAAAATTTTCATGATTGGAGCTGGTCGTTCAGCCTCTTCTCTAATACAATACCTTTTAAATGAAGCAGATTCTAATAACTTTGAAATTGTAGTAGGAGATAGAGATTTATCTTTAGTAGTAGACAAAATTGGAAACTCCCCCAGAGCAAAAGCAATAAACTTTGATGTATTAAACGACGATCAACGAATAGAACAGATTAACAATGCAGACATTGTTATTTCTATGCTTCCTGCAAACTTACATTTTAAAGTAGCTCAGGATTGTGTGACTTATGGTAAAAATTTGGTTACGGCATCTTATGTTTCGGACGATATTAGAGCACTGGATAGTGAAGCAAAAAAGAAAGGCGTTTTATTGCTAAACGAAATAGGGCTTGACCCTGGCATTGATCATATGTCTGCAATGAAGGTTATTGACTCGATTAAAGCAAAGGGCGGGATATTAACAAGCTTTAAGTCCTATTGTGGTGGGCTTGTTGCGCCTCAGTTTGACACCAATCCATGGAAGTATAAGTTTACTTGGAATCCTAGAAATGTTGTTTTAGCTGGTCAAGGAACTGCTCAATACATTGAAGATGGTAAATTTAAGTACATCCCATATGGGCAATTATTTAAACGAACAGACTCTTTAAATGTTTTAGACTATGGTAGGTTTGAGGCTTACGCCAACAGAGACTCTTTATCGTATAGAGAAATATACAAACTTAACAATATACAAACGCTTCTTAGAGGTACTTTAAGAAGGCCTGGCTATGGTGAAGCCTGGAATGTGTTTGTACAGTTAGGGATGACCGACGATAGTTTTAAAATGAATGTTTCGGGAATGACTTATAAAGATTTCTTTGACTCATTTTTAGATAAAACCAATTTAAGTGTTCAAGAATATTTAAAAACAAATTTTAACACAAGCGCAACAGTTTTTGCTAAAATTGAGTGGTTAGGTATTTTTAACGAAACTCTTATTGATCTTAAGCTAGCTTCGCCAGCAGAAGTTCTACAAAAACTATTAGAGGTGAAATGGTTACTTAAAAAGGAAGATAAGGATATGATCGTAATGCAGCATCAGTTTATTTATACGTTAAATAATAAATCCTCCGAGTTGCACTCATCCTTTGTTACGCTCGGTGAAGATCAGGTTTATACAGGTATGGCAAAGACTGTTGGACTTCCTGTTGGAATTGCAACTAAATTAATTTTAAACGGTATTGTTACCGGAAGCGGTGTTCAGGTACCAGTAAATAAGGAAATTTACAATCCGGTACTTGAGGAATTAGAAAAGCATGGAATTCAGTTTATTGAGGAAGAAATCTACTAATCTAGACCCAAATAAAAGTCTTTAGTAAGTTCAATAAACGATTTTGAGTAACTTCGATCTTCATTATATATACAAAGCTCCGATACTTGTGTCGGAGCTTTTTCTTTGCTAAAAAGTAACATCTGCCTAATAACTTCTCCTTTTTTATTAGAACGAACTAGTGTTTGTATTTTTAAATAGTACGAATTTTTCAAAACCAAATCAATTAACACTACAGCTTGGTTCACTGGGAGTATACAAGCGAGTTCTGAGCTATTAGATCCTAGCTTTATCCATAGCTCTAGTAAGTTTTGTGTTTTAAATTCTACTTGATGACGTGCACTCGTTCTTGAACTATTTTCACCCCTAAGAGAATCAGAAAAATAAGGTGGATTGGAAACAAAGAGATCGTATCTGGTTGATGAGGTCCATTTATTTGCATCGATATTTACTATTTTAATTCGATCTTTCCATTTACTTAACTCAGTGTTTTGTTTTGCTTGTCTAGAGGCTTCTTCATCAATCTCAAGTGCTGTGATTTTAACCTTAGCGTTTTTTTGAGCAATCATTAGAGCAAGTAAACCAGTTCCAGTACCAATATCTAAAACATTTTTACAGCTAAGATTAATTTGTAGCCAAGCCCCAAAAAGAATACTATCTGTGCCAACCTTCATGGCTGTTTTATCTTGATGAATTGTAAATTGTTTAAAATGAAAAACACTCATCAATCCGATTCTTTAGATTTAAAATAAGCATTGGCTAGAATGGTTGCTAAAATAATGAATGCCCCACAGTAAAACCCTACCGACATTTCCTCACTATCACCAAAGATCCATAAGGCTAATAGAATGCCATAAAT
The DNA here is from genome assembly GCA_963933205.1 of uncultured Flavobacteriales bacterium. GTDB lineage: Bacteria > Bacteroidota > Bacteroidia > Flavobacteriales > UBA7430 > UBA6772. Next base: position 877 of record CAWVTK010000114.1, on the reverse strand, counting down.
GGGTTCTAAATTTACACTTATACTTACTGTAAAGGCACTCAGCTCTTTAAGAACAGCTGTACCTAGAAGAAAAGCTACAGCTGTGCAAATAACACCCAAAACAAGAATGTACAACCAATCTATTCCTTGTGGTATAATTTGATGCAAATCAAAATCTTCTTTAAGGCTAAAGTAAAGAAGCATTGCAATCCAGCCCGCTAACATTTCGTTAAGTGTAATTGAAAATGCAGAATTGTGTTTGATTAAATTTGCATTCCAAACCGAAAATATTGCCGCTAGAAAAGCGGAAATAAGACTCAGAATTATACCCAAAGAAAAATCACTCTCAAAAGTAAATATGATGTAAATACCTAGTATTACAAACAGACCTAAGACCAATTCATATAGCTTGAGCTTGGACTTACTAAATAAGGGCTGTAGTAATGAAACAAAAAAAGAACAGGAAGCCAGGCAACATAAAGTTACCGATACATTAGACACTTTTAGAGATTCGAAAAACGTAAGCCAATGGGCTGCAGTAATTACACCTACAACGAGCATTTGCCATCGAATTCGTTTTGCAATAAATTCTTTCTTTCTAAACAAAAGCATACTAACCAAGGCTAAATAAGCAATTAGCATTCTATCTATTACAATAGCCGAAGAGGGCATCGATATTAGCTTACCTAAAATACCCGTAAAGCTCCATATGATTATGGTTAGGTGTAAAGCTAAATAATAATGTATTTTCTTGGTTAACTTCATTTTCAAAAAAAAAGTCTCGCAATTTTACGAGACTTTAATGTGTAAGATTTAATAAAAAGTTCTAAATGTTTGCTATTTTTTCCGAGATGTATTCTCCTTTAGCTAGTTTGTCTTTTATTTCAGAAAAACATTT
>CAWVTK010000113.1:0-6370 GCA_963933205.1 uncultured Flavobacteriales bacterium | reverse complement strand
CTGATGGTTTGGCTTACTGGAATGAACTTACACAAACCGAAGAAGTAATTGCTGGTGTTACTGATGCAAATGGTAACGACACATTAGATATTCAGGTGAGTGAAGAAGATTCTACACTTCTTGTAGCTTATTATGGTAAATCACTTACCAGCTTCCCAAGCTCTGCCGTTGCAGATAATGGCGATATTTACTTAATCTATTCTTCCATAATTGAGTATTTCTACCAGGATCAAATTGACATTGGAAACTACAATGACGAGATTTTCCTACAACACTACCGCCACCAGTACATTATGCGTTCTCAAGATGCTGGTGTAACCTGGTCTACTCCTTACGATTTAATGACGGAAACTACAGATCCTACAAATGGAAATTCTTTGCAAGAGGGCGTGTACGGATGTATTTCTAATATAGTAAACGACAATGTTTACTTAACCTACCAAAGTGACATTTACCCTGGATTAAACTTACAGGGAGATGAAGATCCTATTACTGAAAACAGTATTGTATTTATGACGGTTCCTATTGATGGATTTGAAAGTTTAGCGGCAGACGAAATTAAAACATCAACTGCAGACTTTGGTATTTACCCAAATCCTACACGTAATTTAATTAACGTAAACCTTGCTAATAATAGCGAACTTGCAACTATTACAATTAGTAACATCTTAGGAAAATCGGTTTTAACAACAACCATGAATGGAGCTAATTCTCAGCTTTCATTAGCCTCGTTAATTAACGGTATTTATTTTATTACTATAGAGACTTCGCAGGATAAAATCACCAAGAGTATCCTAAAGAACTAGAATTTTTTTACCTCAACACAAAAGCCCGTTTCTTAAGAAACGGGCTTTTTTTTGATTTTCAATTTGGTTACAGGGCTTGTTTGTTTAGAAAGAAACGCTCTAAACAATCAGAAGAAATTTAGCATCAGTTGTGTTTAAATGGCTCCTACTATTCAGGACAAACAAAACACTACTGATAAGAATAATAAACCTCTAAACATAGATAAAAAAAAACGGCGGTCTTATCAGACCACCGTTTTTGTATCGTAAAAAATAAATTCTTACTTCTCTAATGTAAGTTCTAATTCTATTTCAAATTCGTATAAACCCAAAAGAGGTATTTCTTGAGAAAGAACAAGAACTCCTCGCAGTAAAGCAAACTCTTCTGTTAGGTTTGTAATTTCATACAATTGTTGTGCACCAGTAGATTCATCAATAAATACAATTTCTTCTTCATTGTTTTGCAAAGACCAGCTTCCATTGGATGGTAAATTAATGGGCACTCCAGGAATCTCAAAACTTAGTATTGAAATTGGTTCAGTCGTAAAAGCTAAATCACTTGTATAAGTATTATTCATACTTATGGAATACATACCAGCATCATCGGCCTCTCCCACAACTGGAATAAGACCAATCGTAGAAATAAATGTTGAAATTAAAGGCGAAATAGCATCTAAAATTGACACATCAATAATGGATAAATCGATTTCGGTATCGTACTCTATATGAGAGACAGTCCAATCGCCACTTGCTAAATAGGAGATAGAATACTCACAAGAACCATCATCTACCGTTGCAGTAGCATCATAATTTAAAGCATCTTCATTTGTACAGCCGAGTACGTCAGTACTAGCCCCACCATCTTCTCCACCAATTTCGTCTGTTTCCTTATCACAAGAAACAATACACACACTTAAAACTATAGCTAAATAACCTAAATACTTTTTCATTTTATTATGTTTTTGTTCGCTCAAATATATAGAAATCAAATTAAAACGAAAACACATCAAAAAATATAACTATAAACTTTAAATTAATTATGAACAGCATGGAATGGTATTCCAAAAGGACTTAAATTTGAACTTGTATTTTAACTCTAGAATAAACAAATTATGGCAGAAGCTAAACCCAAATCTCCCAACAGCTCTTTTAAAGCAAAAGGAAATGTAATAGGCTTGGAGCAAGGAAAGCTACCTCCTCAAGCAATTGATTTGGAGGAAGCTGTTTTAGGGGCTTTGATGATCGATAAAAATGCGCTAAACGATGTGATCGATATATTAGATCCAGAATGCTTTTACAAAGACGCACACCGAGAAATATACAGTGCCATAAAAAATCTATTTGCAGAATCGCAACCTATAGACATGCTTACGGTTTCTACAACATTAAGAAAGAGCGGACATTTAGAGCTTTGTGGAGGTGATTTTGGAATTGCAAATCTTACTCAAAAAGTATCCTCTTCGGCACACATCGAATTTCACTCTAGAATTATAGTACAAAAACACATACAACGCTCACTAATACGTGTTTCTAGCGAAATTATAAACGATGCCTACGACGAAAGTAGTGATGTTTTAGACCTATTGGATAAGGCGGAGGCAAAATTGTTTGAAATTGCAAATGGCAATATTAAGAAAAATTACGATTCTGCTCAATCGCTAGTAAAATCTGCAATAGAGCGTATAGAACACATTTCTAAGCAAGAAGGTTTAAGTGGGGTAGCAACGGGCTTTACCAAACTAGATGTGGTTACCTCAGGATGGCAACCCTCCGATTTAATTATCTTGGCAGCGCGTCCGGGAATGGGTAAAACAGCCTTTGTATTGTCTATGGCACGAAACATTGCTGTAGATTCAAAAAAAGCGGTGGCTGTATTTTCTTTAGAGATGTCTTCCATACAATTAATTACACGTTTAATTTCTTCCGAAACAGGATTGTCTTCGGAGAAATTAAGAAAAGGAAAATTGGAAGATTACGAATGGCAACAGCTACACGCCAAAATAAAAAACTTAGAAAAGGCACCTCTATTTATAGACGATACTCCTGCATTATCGGTATTTGACCTTAGAGCAAAATGCCGACGTTTGGTTGCTCAGCACGATGTGGAAGTTATTATTATTGACTACTTACAGCTAATGACAGCCGGTGGAGACAGTAAGGGAAATAGAGAACAGGAAATTTCTACTATATCCAGATCGTTAAAAAGCATCGCAAAAGAACTAAGCGTTCCCGTTATTGCCTTATCGCAGTTAAGTAGAGCGGTAGAAACTCGTGGGGGTAGTAAGAGGCCCTTACTTTCCGATTTACGTGAATCTGGAGCAATTGAACAAGATGCAGATATTGTGAGTTTTATTTTTAGACCAGAATATTACGGTTTAACAGAATGGGACGACGACGATGCAACTCCTTGTGAAGGTCAAGCCGAATTTATTATTGCGAAACACCGGAATGGTGGACTCGATAATATTCGATTAAAATTTACGGGGCACCTGGCACAGTTCTCTAACTTAGAAACTGATGAGGGCTACGCAACAGAATTTACTTCAAAAATGAATGCTAACGACGCTTTTGGCGAACAAAGTGATGATGATTATGATGATTCACCCTTTTAAATTACTTTTTGGCTTACTACTACTGAGCAGCTCTATACAAGCCTCTTACATCCTTATCCCTATGGATGAAACATCTCAAAAAGATCATTTAAAAGCGTATGGAATTGCTTTTTGGACCTTAGAAAATGAGGAAACTGTAGACTGGCTTCTTAATTACAGAGGGGGTAGTTTTTTGATTAAAAACAGGAGTCAGATAGAAAAAGAATGTATAATCCGAGGAGTTTCGTACGAAATTATTACCGATGCTTATAAGGCGCAGATCCAACTAGAGTTGGCTCACCCAGAAAGCAATACCGATATTATAAAATTGGAAAAAGCGCCTAAGGTGGCCGTTTATTCGCCCGAAGGAAACCTACCTTGGGATGATGCAGTAACGATGGTTCTGAGCTATGCAGAAATCCCGTACGACATCATTTACGATCGGGAAATACTGAGCGACTTACTTCCTCTTTACGATTGGCTTCACTTACACCATGAAGATTTTACGGGACAATACGGTAAATTTTACGCTTCCTTTAAAAATGCACCTTGGTATATAGAACAAAAAAGAAACTTTGAGAAAGATGCTACTGATTTAGGCTTTTCTAAAGTCTCTGATCAAAAACGAGCTGTTGCACTTCGTATAAAAGAGTTTTTAGCTGGTGGTGGCTTTTTGTTTGCCATGTGCTCTGCTACAGATAGCTACGATATTGCATTGGCTGCAGAAAAAACAGACATTTGTGAGTATATGTTTGATGGAGATCAAAGAAGTGCAAACGCTCAACAAGAATTAGACTTTTCTAAAAGCATTGCGTTTAAAGACTTTCAACTTATTGGAAATCCAAATATTTACGAATTCTCGAATATTGATGTTACCAAAGACCGAAAAGTACCTAAAAGTCAAGACTTTTTTACCTTATTTGAATTTTCCGCAAAATGGGATCCGGTGCCTACCATGCTTTGCCAAAATCACAGTCAGATAATTCCTGGTTTTATGGGTCAAACAACAGCGTTTAATAAAGATCTAATAAAATCTGGAGTTCTTATTATGGGCGAAAACAAGAGTGCTAACGAAGCCAAATACATCCATGGGAAGTTAGGAAAAGGAATGTGGACTTTTTATGGCGGACACGACCCAGAAGATTACCAACATAGAGTTGGGGACCCTCCTACCGAATTAGAGTTACATCCGAACTCTACGGGGTATCGGTTAATTTTAAACAATATATTGTTTCCAGCTGCAAAAAAGAAAAAGCAGAAAACTTAAATTATAGAAAAGAGTATTCAAAAAAAAAGACCGTTTTAGAACGGTCTTTTTTTTTGGGCTATAATTTAATTCGATTTAAACATTTTCTGATGCTCAACCGATCCATTGTCGTAAAGAACTTTTTTAACATAAATCTGATTGGCCAAGAGCCTTTCAAATTCTACCGCTCGACCCATTAGATCGAAATAAGTGAGCCTTACTATTTGTTTGTAAGCTGACAACTCACCAAGACCAATTACCGCATTTATAATATCTACAAAAATACTTGTGGTTACTTCTATGGAAGCGTTGTTTATAGTAAGTGTTACTTCATAGGTTCCATTTTCTGGAAAGAATACGGTTGGCGTTGAATCTGTAGAGAGGGAGAAGTCTCCGAACGTCCAAAACAATTCGTACTCTAAACCTAAACCTTGTACTATAGGCGTAAACAGAACACCACCATCTGCAATTCCAATATAGGTGATTTCCAATAAACTGAGTATACAAGATGCATCGTCTGTATTTGCATTAGAATTGTAATTTATTGCCTCTGGATCGGTACAGCCAAAAACGACTGGGGTATTACACAATGAATTATCTTCTGTATTTGCAAAACCATTGTACTCTATAAAGTTTACATCCATACAACCTAAAACAACAGGTACGCAAGATTCATCATCTGTATTTGCAAGTTCATTGTAATTAAAGGCCAGTACATCGGTACAACCAAAAACAACAAGTGTGGTACACATTCCATTGTCTAGGTTGGCGTTTGGATTAAATTCTAAATAGAGCGAATCGGTACAGCCTTCAAAAACAATGTAAAGGCAAGATCCGTCGTCGTAATTAGCGAGCATATTGTATTCTAAATACGTAGCGTCTGTACATCCCTCAATCCTAATTGTAGTACACGTACCGTCGTCTGTATTCACTTCTTCGTTAAATTCTAAATAAGTAGTGTTCATACAACCATAAACAATAAGTATTTCACAGGTATTGTCATCCACAACGGCCTCAAAATTGTATTCTACGTAAATAGAATCGGTACATCCAAGTAGACCTAAATTTTCGCAAGATCCGTCATCAAGGTTGGCGTCTGCACTGTATTCAATATAATCGGGCTCCATACATCCCATTACGATAAGAGTAAGGCAAGATTCATCGTCCATATTTGCAGGCGGAAAAAACTCTAAATACAAATCGTTTGTGCAACCATAAATGGCAAATATCAAACAGGTATTGTTGTCGATGTTCGCATTCTCATCATATTCCACAAACAAATCGTTGGTACATCCCTCTACCTGGCAAGATCCATCGTTTGTATTTGCAGACTCAGAATAATTTAGTGCATAATCTATGGTACAACCCAAAACAACTTGAACCAAACAAGAGCCGTCGTCTACGTTTGCCAGGGCATTAAATTCTACAAAATTGAGATCTGTACATCCTTGTAAAAAGGGTAAACAGGAGTTGTCGTCTACATTAGCCGCACTGTTGTAGTTAAATGCACTAACATCGGTACAACCAAGTATAGCTGTAGTAGAACAAGATCCATCATCTAAACTAGCTTCTGCATTGTACTCTGCAAAAGCATCATCCGTACAACCCAGAATATGCGCTATGCAAGTTGCATCGTCTACATTAGCAAGTTCATCGTAATTTTGAGCATCCATGTCTGTACAGCCAAATACAGCGAGTACTTCACAAGAATTATCGTTTACAGTAGCTTCACTATTGTATTCTGCATA
>CAWVTK010000112.1:0-6409 GCA_963933205.1 uncultured Flavobacteriales bacterium | reverse complement strand
CTTTATCATTTAGTACGTCAATTAAGCCTAATTTCTTGAGCTTATTCATACCATCATCAAAAGCACCTATTCCACATAGTACAATCTTCTCTGCTTTCTGAACCTCCTCAGGGTTTGATGTTATAATAAAAGTACCACCAACTTTTTTTATCATGTTAGCTATTGAACCTATGTTTCCTACTCCATAATCTATTATTGTTACCATAAATAAATTTTACAAATTCAAATGTTTTTCACTAAATAACTTAAACTTACTCGAGTGTATGTATCCATTATATTCAATATCATTTTTAAATGGTTTACATTTATCCTTTTCTAATTTTCTAATTATTTTAGCTGGTGTACCTCCAATAACAGAATACCCATCTTCAAATGATTTTGTTACGACGCTACCAGCAGCAACTATTGTGAAATCTCCTAACTTCACCCCTGGCAAGATGATACTACCCATGCCTAACCAACAATACCGCCCTATTTCCACATTTTTTTTGATAGATTTTCTAGAATCATATAAATCGTGATTAGAACTAATTATTCCAACATTTGGAGCTATTTGAGTATAATCACCAATATCAATACCCCCACTACCCTGAATGTAGCAATTGTTCATATAACCTGGGCATGTATCAACACCTACTTTTATTTTTGTTATATTATTTACTCTACTCGTAAAATGAACTGGCCAATATGCTTTTCTATTAAAGCCTAAAATTTTTTGAAAAAACCAATATTTAAATGTTATTGGAGTTTGCGATAGAAGTGTTTCATATATTTTATTTCCTAACGGAAACAACCTTATAAAATACCAAATACTCTTTTTTATTTTACTTTTCATTTTTAGTCAAATTTCCTTTCGCAAACTTATATGATCTAACGTAGTAAATGCCGTATATAACAGCGTAATTTATTGAGAACAATAACAACATTGCTTCTGTAGTTCTAAAAAAATTGTATCCTAAATAAAAAGATAATAGCGTTGTTACTAATATGTATATGTGCAAATAAAAATCTTCTCGTTGTTTTCTAGCAATTATATACATATAACTCAATGAACTTACTATAAACTTCGGAAATACCATAATCATAATAATCTGTCCATACACTCCTGATTGCCTCCATTCTTCTCCAAATAAGAATGCGAAAATTGATGGCCCAAAAATTGCCACTATCAAACAAGGAACTATCATTATTAAAAAGAGTAATTTTCTAGTCTTTTTAAAAACTGATAATGCATTTCCTTTCTCTTGGTAATCTTGATTTGCTTTTTGTATAAACACGTCTGCTACCGAACCTGTTACTAAAGAACTCGGAGCCATTATAACTCTATTGGCTTGACCGTACAAACCTAAATCAGCCGAATTTAATGCAAATTTTGATAATAAAAAATTTGGCATTTGCTGAGTAAATACATTAATTACATCGGAAAATGTTTGAAACTTCAGAAACTCATTGTACTTGGTTGCTAATTCTTTCAAATTTTTATACGAATTTTTACTTAAAAGGTTACTATCAGCTTTTAAACACCTGTACGACAAAATTATAGTTGAAATTAATTGCCCTAAAAAAAAGCCTGTTATTAATCCTTGAGTATTTTTAAAATACAGACCAAAAACTGTCTGAAAAGAAACTGTAACCAGTGCTCTAAATGCTCTATTTGCCGATATAATTTTAAATTTCTTATACCTATAAGCCCATTGAGTAAGTGCAGCATTTACCCCCATTACAAGTACAGTAAATGGAATTAGCCAAGCTGTGTAATAAAAAGTTTCTGATGCATTAAAAAATAAAATAATAAAATCTTTAAATACCCAAACTATTATTAAAATTACAATACTTAAAAATAAATCAATTAAGACAGCTAACGAAAACAATCTATTAGAATCATCATTAGTATCAGCTACTAAAATTGCTGATGTATAATGCGAATTTCCCAAGGCAGACAAAGTATAACAAAAACTAACAAATAAAGCTAAAGGTGTAAAATCTAGAGCTGGAGAATATATTCTTGTTAGCCATATACTACCAATAATAGGAAGTGCTAGAGCCGCAGTACTACCGCTTAATATTACAAATATATTCTTTGTAAAGTCTTCATTAAGTTTACTTTTTAATATCTGTATTGTTTTTTTAATCATTTTTGATACTACGATTTACTTCATTAAGTTTAACAAATACTGACCATATTCATTCTTTTTCATAGGTTCAGCTATTTCTTTTAACCTTTCAGCACTAATCCATCCTTGTTCAAAAGCTATCTCATGTAATGAAGCTACTTTTAAACCTTGCCTCTTTTCTATAGTCTGGATAAAATTAGATGCCTCTAACAAGGATTCATGAGTGCCAGTATCCAACCAAGCATAACCCCTGCCCATTAGTTCAACTTTTAATTGTTCTCTTTTGAGGTATTCTTGATTTACAGATGTTATTTCTAATTCTCCTCTATGGCTCGGCTTTACGTTTTTAGCAATTTCAACTACATTGTTAGGGTAAAAGTACAAGCCTACTACTGCATAATTACTTTTGGCTTTTATTGGTTTTTCTTCTATGCTTAAAGCTTTACCTGTTTCATCAAAATCTACAACTCCATATCTTTCTGGATCACCCACATAATAACCAAAAACGGTTGCTTTTTGTTCTTTCTGCACGTTTTTTATAGACTGTTCTAGCAATTCTGTAAAGCCATGACCGTAAAAAATATTGTCTCCAAGAACCAAACAAACATCGTCTTTGCCAATAAACTCCTCTCCAATAATAAACGCTTGTGCTAATCCGTCTGGGCTTGGTTGCTCTTTGTATGAAAAAGACACACCATAATCACTTCCGTCACCCAACAATCTTTCAAAACCGGGTAAGTCTTGTGGGGTTGATATTATTAGAATTTCCCTGATTCCGGCCAACATAAGAACGGAAATGGGGTAATAAATCATAGGCTTATTGTAAACAGGTAATAACTGTTTTGAAACTCCTTTTGTTATTGGATATAATCTAGTTCCTGAGCCACCTGCTAAAACGATTCCTTTCATGTTAGTTTATTTTTTGTAAACATTCGTTTAAACTATCTCTCCAATAAGGAACATTTAAGCCAATGTTGGTTTTTATTTTAGCTTTGTCTAGCACCGAAAAGCTTGGCCTCTTTGCTTTTGTTACAAACTCGCTTGATCCAACCGGAGTTACTTCTATAGAATTATTTGTATACTCAAAAATGGCTTTGGCAAAATCGTACCATGAGGAAGCGCCTTCATTACTGTAATGGTATACTCCAAATTTTTGGTTTTTAGTTTCTATAATTTGGAGTAAAGCCTTAGCTAAATCTACGGCATAAGTTGGCGTGCCAAACTGATCATTTACAACTTGTAAACGATCTTTCTCTTTTCCTAAGCGCAGCATTGTTTTCATAAAATTATTTCCAAATTCAGAGTACAACCAGCTTGTTCTTAGAATAAAATAAGCATCTGCTAATTTTTCAATTTCTTGTTCTCCTTGAAATTTAGACAATCCATAATAGTTAATCGGATTACAAGGGTCCTCTTCATTTAACATGTTGCTAGTGCTTCCTTGGAAAACAAAATCGGTAGAAATGTGGAGCAAACAACACTTATATTTGTGGCATAAACTTGCTAAATTCTTAGCACCAATTACATTAATCTTATGCGCTTCTTCTTTAAAGTCTTCTGCTAAATCTACCTGTGTATAGGCAGCGCAGTTAATGATGTATTTAGGTGCATGTTTTTTAAATACATCTTCCAGCAGAATGCTATTTGTGATATCAGAATCTTGTTTAGATAAAAATATATATTCGAAATTCGAAGATTCTGTTAAAGAAACAACGCTTTTTAAGGCTTGACCAAGTTGTCCGCCTGATCCAAATATGAGAACATTATTCATCTTTTAATCCAAACTAAGTTCATGTAAATAGGGAAAGGCTTTATCTCTTGAATTTACAATAATGTCATTTTCCTTGACCATCCAATCAATTCCTAGTTGGTCATAATTTAAACCACTTTCTGCTTCTTTATTGTAAAAGTTGTCGCACTTATATCTAAAAACAGCTGTTTGGCTCAAAACAATAAAGCCATGGGCAAAGCCTCTAGGAACATAAAGTTGTTTGTTGTTTGTTGCCGACAAAACAACTTGCACCGATTTTCCGTAGGTTTTAGACTTAGGTCTTAAATCTACAGCTACATCTAATACCTCGCCTTCAGAAACAGAAACTAACTTTGCCTGTGCATGTTCTCCTTTTTGAAAATGCAAACCTCGCAAAACTCCGTAGGTAGATTTTGAGACGTTGTCTTGAACAAAATTGCTTGATTGTTGAGTGTTTTCTGAAAATAGTTTTTGGTTGAAGCTTTCGAAAAAATAACCTCTTTCGTCTTCAAATTTTCGAGGGGTTATAACAAAACAACCTTCTAATGCGGTTTTTTCAAATTCCATTTAGTTGGATTTATACATTTTGGAATAGTAATTTTGGTAGGCACCTGATGTTACACTTTCTAACCAATCTTTATTATTTAAGTACCAGTCAATTGTTTTTGATAAGCCTTCTTCAAAATTAACTGAAGGCTTCCAACCTAATTCTCTGCTTATTTTTGTGGCGTCTATTGCGTATCTTAAATCGTGTCCGGGCCTATCTTTTACGTAGGTAATTAATTCTATCGATGCATTTTTAGGCCGATCTAGTTTAGCGTCCATTTGTTGGCAGAGCAGTCTTATTAAGTCTATATTCTTCCACTCGTTAAAGCCTCCAATATTGTATGTTTCGTTGGTGTTTCCTTTATGAAACACTAAATCTATAGCAATGGCATGATCCTCTACAAACAACCAGTCTCGGGTATAATTACCGTCTCCATACACCGGAAGAGCTCTTTTATTTAAAATGTTGTTTATAAAAAGAGGAATTAATTTTTCGGGAAACTGGTGAGAGCCGTAATTGTTTGAACAATTTGAGATAACGAAGGGCATACCATAGGTTTCTCCGTAAGCTCTTACAAAGTGATCTGAGCTTGCTTTTGATGCCGAATAGGGAGAATTTGGGGTGTAGGGCGTTTCTTCTGTAAACAAGCCTGTTTCGCCCAAACTGCCGTATACCTCATCTGTACTTACATGATAAAACCTTTTGCCCTGCCAGTTATTTTGCCATAAGTTTTTAAACGCGTTTAACAAAACCATTGTTCCTAGGATGTTTGTTTTTGCAAAAGCTAAAGGGTCTTTTATCGATCTATCTACGTGTGACTCTGCGGCTAAATGAATAACACTCTCAAATTTATGTTTAGAAAACAAGTCATTAACAAAAGTCTCATCAGAAATATTGCCCTTAATAAAGTGGTAATTTGAGGCGTTTTCTAGGTCTCTTAAATTCTCTAAGTTGCCTGCGTAGGTTAAACTGTCCAAATTAAAAATTTGGTATTCTTTGTATTTCTCTACAAACAATCGAATCACATGACTCCCAATAAATCCAGCTCCTCCTGTTACTAATATCTTTTTCATTTCATTATTTATTAAACGGATGAAGTTCTAAAGCTACTTTAGCTAAGGGATGATAATCTCCTTTCAGCCCTATTGGCTCAGCGTTTCTTATATCATGAACAATCTCAATCGCTTCTCTTGCGTCGTCCAATCCAAAACCTTCTCCTTTTAAAACTCCTTCGTAAACCTTTGTATGTAAATCAGTAAAGCCTCCACTAAACTCTAACTCTTCTCCCTCAATTGTTATTGAACGGTATGTTCGCTGTCCCTTTTCTTTTATTTCTTTAGGCAGTACATCGTAATTAATTGATAAAAACCATCGAACTCGAGCTCTTTCAAATTCTAAATACCCGGAAGAACGATCATGAGTTTGAACATGAACGATATTTTCTTTTACACTTCCAAAAATCCATGAGAGCATATCGTAAAAATGAACTCCTATATTGGTTGCAATTCCGCCTGATTTTGCTAAATCTCCTTTCCATGATGTGTAATACCAATTCCCTCTCGAGGTCAAGTAGGTTAGATCTATATCAAAGATTTTGTCTTTTGGAGCTGCATCAACTTTCGCTTTCAATTCAATAATACTTTTATGCAAGCGTAATTGAAGAATGTTCCAGACTCTCTGCCCAGACTCTCTCTCCATTACTTTTAAAGCATCTAAATTCCAAGGGTTTGCAACCAAAGGTTTTTCACAAATAGCATCTGCTCCTCTACGCAATGCCATTCTAATATGAGAATCATGCAAATAATTTGGTGTACAAATACTCACATAATCTAAATTTATACCTTTATCATACTTTAATTTTTCGATATGTCTATCGAACCTTTCCGGTTCAACAAAAAAATCTGCGTCCGGGAAATAACTGTCCATAATTCCAACACTATCAAAACGATCGAGTGCAGCTACTAAGTTGTTATTTGTGTCTTTAATTGCTTTTAAATG
>CAWVTK010000111.1:0-6427 GCA_963933205.1 uncultured Flavobacteriales bacterium | reverse complement strand
TAGTTTATTCTTTTAAATTAAGGAAAAGATTATGCGATACGAATTAATCATGTGGTTGATGGCCTTAGTAAAGAGTATACCAGGAAATACAGGCTGTGTAATTAGAAACCTTTGCTTACCCTACAAAAGAGGTGTAAACGTTAAAATTTGGAACGGTGTTCAAATTGATTCGCCTTCAAAACTTTTTATGGGAAACAATGTATCAATTAACAGGAACTGTATACTACATGCTGGAGGATCTATAAGAATTGGAAACGATGTTTTAATTGGACCAAATGTTGTTATCTACAGTCAAAACCACGTGTTTAACACCCCTAAAGTATTAATACGAAAACAAGGATATAAACTAAAATCTGTAAAAATTGGTTCAAATGTTTGGATTGCTGCAAATAGCATAATTCTGCCTGGCGTTGAAATAGGCTCAAATATTGTACTAGGTGCAAATTCAGTTGTTTCAAGATCTATAGAAAAATCGGGGGTATATGCAGGAAATCCACTGAAGTTTATTAAACCTATTAGCGACTAAACCTATAGAAGAAGATGTCAACTTATATATACATACTATTTACATTTGTATATTTCTTTTTAGGTTATTCTATAAAGAATGATAAAAGTACAAAAGTGTTTGTATTACTTACATTTGCAATGCCTTTTACAAACTTCACCACAAACTTTCATACTATATTCCAGGTTTCAACCTATCTTTTCTTCTTTGTTGGAGCGTTAGTAAAAGACCATAAGTCTGTAAATAATTTAAGCCAATCTGTAAAGTTAATATACGCCCTCATTGCTGTTTTATTTTTTCTATACCTTCCATTAACTTTGAATAATGGCTTTATCGATATTTTAAAAGACATTAAGCCCTATTTATTCTTGGGCTTAATTGTACTTTTCCTAAATAAATACAGTCAATACGCAATCGATACTATAAGTGAGAAGTTCATCTTAAGATGTTTACAAATTAACTGTATTATAGCGGTTCTTTTTTATGCCTCCATGCATTTATTCGATCTTCATCTTCTATTGATTGAGGACCCATATTATAAAAACAACGAGCTTAGGTACACTAACTTAGCATCGTACTGTATACCTCTTCTTTTTATTAATAGTGTTATTACCTCAAAAAAGATTAGAATAGATGAGGCGCTCTATATGATTATTCCTATGCTTTTAACAGGTAATAGAACCATCATTTTAGTTAGTCTATTTGTTGCACTTACTTATTACTTTTCTAAATGGAACTTAAAAGCTAAATTGACCGCGATTACCATCACACCTTTTGTCACTGTAACGATGTTTTATATTCTCTCATTGTTTGGCAACAATACAAGTCTGTCCAGATTTAAAAAGTTATTTAATCTTGAATACCTAAGCCATGCTATGAGTACTCGTTTAGAGCCTCTTTTTTTAAGCTTTAGAGATTACAATGTATCTAATTATTTTGTTGGAAATGGGTTTGGGCATAACTATTATATACCCTGGTTTGAATACAGAGAAAACATAGGAAATTACAATATTTATTTGGATAACATTTATGCTACGTTGTATGGCAAATTCGGATTATTTTTCTTTGTACCCATCTTGTTTTTTATTGTTTTATTAAAAAATTATAGTTCAAAACAAGTGTATAATTACTTAGTGCTGTATTTTTTATTAGTTGGTTTAACCAATAGCTTTATCTACCAACCATACCTCCCATGGTTTTTATTTGTACTGGCAATAACACTAAATAAAACAAGGGCAAAATCATGAAAATCCTTCATATTGTATATCAATCCCTACCAAACATATCTGGCTCTAGCATACGCACAAGAGATCTTGTTATGTCTCAAAAAGAAATAGGCTTAAATCCTATTATTGTATCCAGTCCTTTTCAAAACGGAGAGTGTGCTTCTAACCCTGAATTAATAAATAAAATAGCACATTACAGAACATACAATAACAAGCCTAAACACCTAGTTACAGAGTCTAAAAGTTCGCTAATAACACGTATTAATAAGTTTAGTTCCATTTTCTCTTTTTACCGTAAAGTAAATAGTATTGTAAAAGAGGAAAAACCGAATATACTCCACGCTCATGCAACTTTTTTCTGTGGAATAGTTGCAATTTTACTAGGGCGAAAACATAAAATACCCATTGTATATGAAGTGCGTTCGCTTTGGGAGGAAAGAGAAAAAAAGAATGCTAAGTCTATTATCGCTAAAATTCAACCGATACTTATTACAGCATTGGAAACTTTTGTAATGAGGCATTCGAATTTGGTAATTGCGATAAATCAAAACTTAAAAAATAATTTACAAAAAAGGGGTAAAGTAACTGTTAAAATTGTGCCCAATGCCGTAAATACAAACCTTATAAACACAGATAAAAACCCAAAGCGAAACAAGCAAATTTCATTTGGTTATATAGGATCTGTTAGCTCAATAGAAGGCTTGAATTTAGTTGCTAAGGTATGGTCTGAGTTAGAAAAAAAGGGATACGAAAATCACTTTCATGTTTTCGGTAATGGCAACTATACAAATGCTTTACAAAAGCTAGTCATTAGCCTCGAACTTAAGAAATTCCACTTACACGGCACCGTAAAACCATCAGAGGTAAGTAAAGCTTTTGAGATGATAGACGTCGTTGTTAATCCTCGTTTAAAATCAAAAATTTCAGACACAGTTACACCACTAAAGCCTTTAGAGGCAATGGCGTACTCTAAGCTGGTAATTGCAAGTGATGTTGGAGGAATGAAGGAGCTAATTGAGCACGATAAAACAGGCTTATTGTTTGATTCTGGTGATGTAAATAAGTTAGAAGAGTGTATAAGTAAAGTTATCAAATCAGGTATACCTGAACACATTGTTACTCAAGCAAAATATTATACCTTAAAAAATAAGTCTTGGTTAAGTAATGCACAAAAATATAAGACTTACTACGAAGGTTTAATCATTCGCTAAACTTGTAGGTTGGGTTTTGGTAAATTGAATAAGGCAAAACAAAAAAGCAATGAACACAATTCCTTGATGTCTTTGAAAATAAGACTCTGAGAATAAAACAATAACTAAATAAATTAAATAATAATTATACGGATTTAATAACGGTTTGTTAAAGCTCCAGCAGTAAAATAAAAAACCCAATAATAAAACCAAGCCTACCAAACCTAATCCAACGTAGGTTTGTATGTATTGGTTGTGAGCGTTGTACTTTCGATCCGCGTTCTTAGTTAAACCGTGCTTCATATTAGATTCTGTTACACTATTGTTAACATCTCCTATTCCATTTCCAAAGAGCTTGTTATTATTTGCGTAGAACGCAGCAGCCCATTGATCTAGCTTAGCAGGTCCAGACTTGATATACAACCCGCTTGTATACTGCATTCCAAAAACCTCAATAAACCGGTAGCGTGTAGAGCGAATTGAAAACAACAAGGTAAAAATGATTCCCATTAAAACAAGGAACTTAAAGGTGGTCTTTGCAACAGAATTGTGTAAGCTTATTTTTTTTAAAATAAACATTGAACTCACCAATAATAGCGCAACAATTGGCAACCTGCTAGACAAGTGGATGGTGTAAAATAATAAGAATATTACAACAAATGAATACCCCACATCTTTAAGCTTATTATGCCCTATTTTATCAATCAGTACTATAATTGAATAACTTGTAAATAAGCTCATGTATGGGGGGTGAATGCCAATTATATTTCCCAATGTGATATAAGAAAAATCTTTTCTAAACCATAAAGACAAGCTTTTACCACTCTCTAATAAATTGTAAACCGTAAATACCTCACTATAAAAAGCCAACAAACAAATCCATATAATAAATATGTTATGTGCTCTTTTTAAATGTTCTTTTGTAAACTTGATGTTGATGAAAATTAAAGGAAATACCAAAAACACACTATGTCCCAATAGTGTGTTTAGTCCCTCATCTAAATCTTCGGTATAGAATAAACTTATACATGAAAAAAGAAAGTATAAAAGAATGATTTTATAGTTTCTTAAGTAGTTAAGGTTTTCTTTAGAAAATTTAGGTAATGAAAAAAGAAGTAATAAAAGTATAGAAATAGAATTGTAACTATTTTTTAAGGGTAGTGTAATAAAAAACAAACAAAGCAAAACAAGTTCAAATGAAATGTTGAGTTTTGTAAAAAACGTGTCTAGTTGAATTTGAAGTCTCATTAAAAGTTCAAATTTGATATAAAATAAATTGAGCAATCATAGTGCTTTCTCCTAAGTTCCAAATTTAGTACTTTTGCAAAGATAAGTAGTAAGGCCTCATTGCTTAAATTATGTTTTAAACAAATGCCCAATAGAATACACATACTAAATACGACTATAGACAACCTTACCATGCAGGAAACGCTGGGTATAATTAATGAGGGCATAACAGAAAACAAAAGCATACACCATGTGGTTGTTAATGCTGGTAAAATTGTTGCCATGCAGACAGACTCCGAACTACGAGAATCTGTAAATCAGGCACATCTAATAAACGCTGACGGGCAAGCCGTTGTTTGGGCTTCTAAACTACTGGGTAAACCCTTAAAAGAGCGTGTGGCTGGTATAGATTTAATGGCTAACCTAATTGAGATGGCGCACAATAAAAGCTATAAAATTTTTTTATTGGGAGCCAAAGAACCTGTTGTAAAAAAAGTGGCTGAGCATTATACCGATCAATACTCTAGCAAACTAATAGCGGGCTATAGAAATGGTTATTTTTCTAAAGAAGAAGAAGCAGAGGTTGCACAAGAAATAGCACAGAGTGGAGCCAATATATTGTTTGTGGCCATTAGCTCGCCGACTAAAGAAAATTTTCTTTACAAACATAGGGCTGTTTTAGCTAAAGTGAACTTTGTAATGGGAGTTGGAGGGAGTTTTGATGTAGTTTCTGGTTTGGTGAAAAGAGCTCCCATTTGGATGCAAAAATCAGGCTTAGAATGGCTGTATAGAATGCTACAAGAACCCCAAAGAATGTGGAAACGCTATTTAATTGGAAACACTAAATTTATATTGTTAGTAATAAAAGAATGGAGTAGAAAAAGCGTGCGTTCAAAATCGTAGCTTGTAATTCGATAAACACCAATTTTGCATAAAGGATATTCAAACTTATTAAAACCTATAATTACCCTAATCGACCTTTTGGTTATTAATGGGGTTATGTATTATATGAACCCAGGTTTATACCTGGATGTTGTTTACATCCTTTTCTTTAATTCCGCCTGGCTACTCATTTCTTTTAACAATAAGTTTTACAATACGTACAGAAACGCACTTACCTCAAAGGCGGTATACCTTGTAATTAAACAGTTTTCTACCTTTTTTCTAGCCTACTTTACCTATTTCGGTATTTTTAAAAATGGAAATGAAGTAAACGATCAGCTTACAACTCTGTTTATAATTTATTCTATAATTGTATTCGTAAAATTAGCAATCGCAGCACTGTTAAAAGGCTACCGTATAGCAGGGGGTAATTACCGTAATGTAATTATAATTGGAGAAGATGAGAGTGTATCTGTGCTCTCGGATTACTTTATTTCTCGATTAGAACTAGGATATCGATTAAAGGGCTATTTTTCTGACACAGAAGCCCAAGAAAACAAGGGCAATTACTTGGGTAAAATAGTTAACAGTTTGGATTTTGCTTTGCAAAACAAGATTGATGAGATTTACCTATCGATGAATTCCGTTTCAAGAGAGCAGATAAAAGACTTCGAATTATTTGCAGACAATAATTTGATTTCCTTAAAACTTGTGCCTGACTACAAGGGTGTTTTTAGAAAAGTTGGAGATGTTCAGTACTACGATTACTTACCCGTAATTTCCTTTAGAAAACAACCCTTAGACGATGCGTTTAAACGCATCATTAAGCGCTTGTTTGATATTGTATTTTCATTAGCAGTTAGTCTACTTTTGCTTTCGTGGATTATTCCAATCGTCGGAATTCTAATTCGATTGGAATCCAAAGGTCCCATTTTTTTTAAGCAAAAAAGGGATGGTTTAAACGGTGAGTCTTTCGTTTGCTATAAGTTTAGGTCGATGAGGAGTAGCGAACTGGCAAATAAAATTCAGGCCACTAAATCAGATGTAAGAATCACAAAGATTGGAGCGTTTATTCGTAAAACAAGTATTGATGAGCTGCCACAATTTATAAATGTTCTTTTTGGCAACATGAGTGTGGTAGGACCTCGTCCGCATATGCTGCAACATACACAAGAATACTCTAAAAGTGTAAACAAATACATGGTTCGGCACTTTGTAAAACCAGGCATTACTGGTTTAGCGCAAACTAGAGGATGTAGAGGCGAAATTAAGGTGCAATCTGACATAAACAACAGAGTGAAATTTGATGTATTCTATCTAGAAAACTGGTCTTTATTACTAGACATTAGAATTGTTTTAAAAACAATATCAAACGCAATTAGCGGCGAAGAAAATGC
>CAWVTK010000110.1:0-6539 GCA_963933205.1 uncultured Flavobacteriales bacterium | reverse complement strand
AGATGAAGATGAAGATGAAGATGAAGATGACGAAGAATGGCCTTGGGACGATTCTACTGATGTAGATTGTCCATGGGAAGATGGTTTTCCAGGTTCATCTAATGGCGATGGCTTTAACGATGAAATGTTTGAGAACATGATGGATATTTTTGCTGATGTAGAAATGGCTGAAGATGACATGATCTTGATACTGGAACAAACCGATGTACTTATCTCTATTATTTCTGCCAGTGGCTTAGAGTTTACACCAACATTAATAGACGGTTACCTTGTGTTTGGACCTTTTAGTATTGAGGACTTGTACACCATTCTTTTAGGAGAGATGGATGGCCCAGGAATTGGTTGGGGTTTACTTCGTCCAAATGGAATGCAAATTATTGGAGACGGTGTAATTACTGCATCAGAACAAAGTTTAAATGCAATGTTTAGCGTTAGTCCAATGCTCTCTATTGAAGAAAATACCGCCGCTTTAGAAGTGTATAAAACAACTTACTTTACTTTATTAGGTACAGAAGTTAAGACTGCTACTAACGGAATGTTTATTAAAGTAATGCAAACCAATAAAGGAACCATTTCTGATAAAGTTTACATCAGAAAATAAGCCCTTTAGCTACCAATATTTAAAAAGGCTTCCAGAAATGGAAGCCTTTTTAGGTTTAGGTAATTTTAATGAATAGTAGGTACTGTTTGTACCAAGTAGCTTGCTAATTTTGCCAGCACTATCTCATAGAATTTTAAGGTGTTTAATAGTCCTTGCAACACTAAGTTTTTGTACAAAAAAACGCCTCATAGTGGAGGCGTTTTAACGATCAGCTAGCACGATTATTTCAGCTTAACTTTTACGAGCATTTGTAGGCTGCCTTTTTTCTTTTTGGAAACTACCGTAAGCTTTAGCTTGTGTTTTTCCCACTTCCACTTTAGGGGCAGTATAAGTTGATCGTTTAAGGGTTCTACATCTGCAATAGCCTTATTGGGATGTAATTTTATGGATTTAATATCTTGCACTTTGTTTTCTAGCTTAAGCACGTAGTAAGGATTAGTCCATGGCCAGTCATTAAGTTGTGTATACGAATTTGGCATTGTTTTTTCGCCGCGCATCAAAACCGTTGGAATGTAATAATTAAAAGTAGTTCCATCTTTTAAGTTTACCTCAACTTCAATAGGCATAGGCATCTCACCCTTGCTCAATAAAATTTCCGTTCCGTTTTGGCTGGCCGAAACTTCTGCAATAGCATAGTCGATAGTTTTAGTTGTGTTTACAAAATAATCAAAGTACCAATCTAACTCAATACCACTTTCCTTTTCTACAATTCTTTTAAAATCGCTTGCAGTAGGATGTTTATAGCTCCACTCGTTAAAATAGCGCTTTAAAGAACGGTCTACCTGCTCTTGACCAACAATATGACTAAGCTGATCTAAAATAACAACTCCCTTAGAATAGGATGCTGTACCGTAAGCCCAGTTCGTGTTAAAGTGATCTGCATGTGTGCAAAGTGGCTCTTCGTACTTACTAGTTGCAATTCGTTTGTATCCTTTGTAAGATCCACTGTGGGCATCTTTCCAATCTTCAGGAAACAACTGTTGTTCTATTCTGTTTGATGCATATGAGGTAAAGCCTTCGTCCATCCAAGAGAATAGACTTTCGTTGGTGGCAAGTAAACCCTGATACCAACTGTGCATTGCCTCATGAACGCATACTCCAACCAAACTTTTTAGTTTTCTATTTCCAGTAATTAAGGTTGCCATAGGGTACTCCATTCCGCCATCGCCGCCCTGAATAATAGAGTAGTGGGGGTAAGGGTATGTTCCAAAGTTTTTATTTGCGTATTCAAAGGTTTTTATCATGTACTCACCCAACTGCTCCCAGTCCTTTGTTTCTTCTCCTTTAAGATAAAAAAGATGAAAGTCAGGTCCTTTTTCATTCAATACAATATCGTGTGTATAATCTGGATCCGCAGCCCAAACAAAATCGTGTACCCTATCGGCTTTAAAGTTCCAGGTAAGTCTACTTGGTTTCAAATCTTCCTTTAGTTCAGCATAACCATGGCCAATTTCTTCTGCATTTTGTAAAACTCCTGTTGCAGCAATTGTATAAGCAGCATCCATATTTATTTTCACATCAAAAGAACCCCAAATACCGTAAAACTCTCTACCAACGTAAGGGTTTGTATGCCAACCATCGGCATCGTATTCGCACATTTTAGGGTACCATTGAGACATAGAATAGTCAATTCCTTCCTTATTCATTCTTCCAGAACGGCGAATTTGTATAGGTACCTGCGCTTTAAATTTCATAGAAAACACAACGGTGTCTCCGGGGAGTATAGCTTCCGCTAAATCAACGTCTAATATGGTGCCGTCGTGGGTAAAATTTAGCTCAATACCGTTTTGTTTTAGGCTCACTATTTGTTGTATTCCAACTTCTGATTCACTTAACTTCGAAATTCTATCGCCTACACGTCTGTCCGGATCTAAAATTGTTCTCGACCTCACATCCATCATGCTCCCTGGTTGAAAAGCATTAAAGTAGAGGTGGTAATAAACCTTGTTTAAGGTATCAGGAGCGTGATTGGTAAACGTTAATTCTTGCAAACCATCGAAGCGATGATTTTCTGAATCGAAGTTTACATCCATTTGGTAATGTGCTTCTTGTTGCCAGTAAGTTTGGCTGTAAGTACTAAGTGTGAAGCCTAAGCAAATAAGTATTGGAAAAAGCCTTTTCATTCGAATAGATTTTAATTAAATTCGACGTAAATCTACAAACTATATTTTGCTTTCAGGTAAATGGTTGAACAAAGAAAAATATTACGCATATTTAAGCTAATAAGCTTGTTAAAAGCATCTAAGAGAAGAACTCCAGTAGAGCTGGCATCCATTCTCGAAATTTCTAAAAGAACCGTTTACCGCTATTTTGTTCTTTTGGAGGAACTGGGTTTTATTTTAGATGTAGACTTTGAGAATCGTTACTTTATTCCAACAGAACAGGGCCAAGAATATGAGTTTGCTTTTAATGCCGAAGAATCTTTACTGATTCGACAGTCCATCAAAAGTATTTCTGCATCCCACAACTTATCCGAACATATTCTTAAGAAGCTCCACATGATGAGTGAGCAAGCCCAAATTGGGGAAAACATTTTAAATGCGAGTAATGGACTCAAAATTGAGAAATTGTCTAAAGCCATCAGCGATAAGCTTCAGGTTAAATTAATGAATTACTCTTCTTTAAATTCAAATACAGACTCCAACCGTTTGTTTGAACCCATCTCTTTTACGCCAAATTATACAGGCGTTGTAGGCGTAGATGTAGCTAATGCACCTAAAGAGTCGCGCATATTTAACATCAATCGTATTGGCCAAGTAGATGTTGTACAGAAATCTCAGCGTTACGCTCCATCAATAGAAGTTCAGGTTATTGATTGTTTTGGTTTTAAAGGAGAAAATTTACATACGGTAGAATTACATCTTCAACGTAAAGCTTACGCACAGCTCATACAATTCTACCCGCAAACTAAATTGCTTATAAAGGGAAAAACCAATTTTTATGTTTTTAAGGCAAAAGTGTGTTTTTCTGAAAATCTATTGCGCTTTTTACTCTCCTTTCCAGACGAAGTAGTTGTTGTAAAACCGACTGCTTTGCTGTCTAAATTAAAAGAATTTAAGCAATCTCTTTAAGCTCGTTTAAGCTCTGCTTAAGTTCCTCCAGGCTGTTTATAACAAAGTATTTTTCTTGAATAATATCGGTATCGAATTCACTGTTCATTACATCGTGAACATTGTAGTTTATGTGTTTAATTTTTGGGCTAAATACGTGGTTTGTTTCTCCAAATGAGGAGGCTATACCAGCTCCGTATACTTTAATTTCCCCGTTTTCTTTAATGAGGCCAAATTCTATGGTAAACCAATAAATACGTTGCAGTTTTTCTAGCATTTCTTTATTCCCTTTAAATTGTTGACCCAATTTTCCGAATGCCTGCGCAAATTTTGAAAAAGTGGGATTCATTAACAGTGGGATGTGCCCAAAAATATCGTGAAACATATCGGGCTCTTCTAAATAATCTATTTGAGTTCTTTTTCTTAACCAAGTCGAAGAGCAGAATTTTTTATCGGCTAATAAATCAAAAAAATCATCTACCGGAATTAAACCAGGTACCACATGTATTTGCCATTTTGTATGATGTTTTAAAAAGATATTTAAGTCATCAAAGTTTGGAATAGCAGCTGCGTTTAAGCAAGGCGCTAATTTTTCTAAACTAGCATTGTACTCGGTGCAGGCTCTTAGTGCTAAATTTTCTTTCTGACGGTTAAAAAGTAGCTTCCAAACCTCTTGGTCTTCTGCGCTGTAGTTTTCGTATGCCTGTTTCATAATTTTTTGGTATAAAAAAACACCTATTCTTTTATAGAATAGGTGTTGGTTGTAAATTTGTGTACGACCAATTTGTCCGATTCCCTATGGAGTGGAGTGCGAATAATAATAGTAGTATGTTTTTTTAGTGCTCATCTTTTTCAAATATAC
Organism: uncultured Flavobacteriales bacterium; assembly: GCA_963933205.1. GTDB lineage: Bacteria > Bacteroidota > Bacteroidia > Flavobacteriales > UBA7430 > UBA6772. The sequence continues at coordinate 2,026 of CAWVTK010000110.1, read as the reverse complement.
AATTCTTTCTTTGTTATCCAAATCATTAAAGTGTCACAAATTGTCACAGCTATATCTTTCATTTGTAAAGTAGAATTAAAACAAGAAGCTATGACAACAACTTACGCACTCAGACAAAGTACCCACCAATTTTTACCATTCGGAACAGATTTCTCTAAGAAAGACGATCATTTAGGTGTTTATAATTCTCAGGTTTTAGAAGATCTTGTAGATGGGGAGTTACAACGCGAATATTATTTTCAGACACGAAAGTTTGGAAGTGTATATGTATCTGTAGTTAGTAAGTTGGTGATTTCTGACCAAACATGGAATTCTTTTATGGGAACTTTTACCTTAGATAGAGATGTAGAAGTATTTATAGATGGAATGATAAATACTCAGGATGATAGTGATTTGTTAGGGTTAATTGGGAATAATTTACCAAAATATCCGGATGTTTTAGGTTTGGTACTTATGGGAGAGTCAATTTATAATGCATAAAAAAACGAGCTTGAGCTCGTTTTTTTTTAGTCAACATTATCCGTACTAGTCTTCTAGTTCTTCGTATCGGTCAATTTCTCTTTGGTAAAACTCATCCGCAAGAGCTAAGAGTTCGCTAATGGCAGTTGTGAGTTCTGCCTCGTCGGCTGTTCCCAAAAGTTCAGGTAAATCGTCGTCCATCCACATTACATCGTCTGTATCCAGATTAAGGATAAATTTTGGCGACTCTGTGTGTATTATAAATACAGTGTCTTGACACTCGGTGTTGTCTCCAACTAAAAACTTAGGTATTTTCATGTTTATTGTTTTCCTGCAAATGATTCTACATCTTCTTTACTTACACTGGCTGAACATAAAATGATTAAACGTTCAATTACATTTCTAAATTCTCTGATATTCCCGGACCACGAATAACTTTGCAGGGTTGTAAGTGCTTCTGGACTAAAGGTTTTTTCAGTAATACCATGTTCCTCACAAATTTGTTTGTTAAAGTGATCTGTAAGAATTGGTATGTCTTCTTTACGTTCGTCTAAGGAAGGGTTATTTATTAAGATAACACCCAAACGATGGTAAAGATCTTCTCTAAAATTACCTGCTTTAATTTCTTTTTGTAAATCTTTGTTTGTAGCGGCTAATACTCTCACATTAACCTTTATTTCTTTATCACCCCCTACGCGTGTAATTTTATGCTCTTGCAATGCTCTCAAGACTTTTGCTTGGGCTTTTAAGCTCATGTCTCCAACTTCATCCAGAAATAAGGTGCCGGTATCAGCGGTTTCAAATTTCCCCTTTCGTTGTTTTATTGCCGAGGTAAAAGCACCCTTTTCATGTCCAAACAATTCCGATTCAATAAGCTCTGATGGAATTGCAGCGCAGTTAACCTCAACCATAGGAGCTTTACTCCGTTCACTCTTCTGGTGAATGGCATGTGCAATAAGTTCTTTACCTGTTCCGTTTGCGCCCGTAATTAACACTCTTGCATCGGTTGGGGCAACGCGTTCTATCATTTGATGTATTTTAGCCAACTCCGGAGAGTTACCAATCATCTCGTATTTTTTACTTACTTTTTTCTTGAGTACCTTGTTTTGCACCACCAAACTTTTTCTATCTAAGCCATTTCTAACTGTGTTTAGCAATCGGTTAAGATCGGGTGGTTTAGAGATGTAGTCAAAGGCGCCTTTTTTTATACAATCTACAGCGGTATCTATATCGCCATGGCCAGAAATCATAATTATAGTAAGGTCTGGTTGCGTTTCCATTACCTTACTTAGTAATTCAATGCCGTCCATTTTAGGCATTTTTATATCGCAAAGTATCAGGTCGAATGTATCGTTAGATATTTTTTCTAAGCCTTCAATTCCGTTGGCTGCAACTTCAACTAAATAGCTCGAATCTTCTTCTTGAATGATATTCGAAAGTACATTTCGAATAGCTTGTTCATCTTCTATAATGAGGATTTTTGCCATTGCTCTGGTTTTGTTAGTAGTGTATGAATTAAACCTTCTTTTAGTGCATAATTAGAAAGTCGTAAATCGTGTATAATAAG
>CAWVTK010000109.1:0-6664 GCA_963933205.1 uncultured Flavobacteriales bacterium | reverse complement strand
AAAGCAATTCCTAAGTGCATTTGAAAGAGAATAAGGTTAAACTTGTTCCAGCTATTACTGCAACAAAAAGTAAATTTTTCATCCTTCAATAATTTTGATTGTTGCGTACTCTTTTATCCTTTTAATTAGATTACTCTATTTTCAGCTTCCTACAATATTAAACATACAATTATACATTTCTAAGGCCTATTTTTTTCTCAGCCTATAAATTAATACCTACTCTAACAGCTTTTCGGTAATTCGCTTTATTTATCAAATATACATATATATATTAATAATAAATAATATATAACCATTAACTAGAAGGCATTAAGCTTCTTTTCTACTAAACAAGTTCTTTCTCAGGGTAGGTTTCTATTCGAGTTGAGTAGAAATGAAATAGACCATTTACAAATGGGATTCATACAGCAACTACTCAAATCTTACAATGCACTTGTAGTGCAATTGCATCAAATAGGGTTTTAGGACGTCACAATTTGCAACAAAAAAACCTCTTGATTTCTCAAGAGGTTTTTTTGTTTGATATTTAGACCCTTTTACCAAAGACTGTTTTAATCGTTTGGCTATTAGCGTGCTAAATATAAGTATGTTACAAAACTTAAATTGAAGTGCATTTTGTTAAAATTCAAGCTTAAATGGTTCGGAGCTGTACTTAGTTTCGAACTCTTTTTATACTACAGCCTACGGGCTTTGTTTCTTTTGTAGCAATGCTTGTTTTTGAAACCAACTGATCTATAGCCTCTTTAACAAAGAAGGATTTAACCTCGTTTTTAGATTCATAATTATCGTCTATAGCTCCTTTGTAAACAAGCGCATCCTCTTGATTAAACAAAAATACATGAGGGGTTGTTTTGGCATTAAATGCATTGGCCAAAGCACTTTTAGCATCTACTACATACGGAAAAGAATAATCGTTTTTTAAACTATGTTGTACCATTGCTTCGTAAGAATCATCTTGGTCTCTTTTATTCTCGTTTGAGTTTACGTAAATCATGCCCACATTATTTTGCTCACAAATTTCCTCAAGCATAACGTAACGATCTTCCCACATAACTACAAATGGACACGTATTGCAAGAAAAAACAACCAGAGTACCGTTTTCGTTTTTTACATCGGAAAGGCTATAATCCAAACCATCTGTAGCGCGCATTTTTACATCCATCATCGGAGCTTGCGAGCCAATTTCTATGGTTTCGTGGTTTTGGGCGCTTAGAAATAATGGGAAAATTAGGAGGTAAAGTAGTGTATGTTTCATGACTTTGATTTATAAGTTTAATACAAAAGTAGGGAATTTAAACCATTAATCTGTGTAAAACAGCAGATGCAAACCTAGCATAAATCGTGATTTTTATAAATGCAAAATCACAAAATAAAAATTTAGTAGAGAACGATTATCAACTAATAAAACGCTTGGATAAAATTGAAAAGGCATGGAGGGATAAAAAAAAACGATTAAAATTTTTATAGAAAACAATTGAGTGAGCTAGATTCGTTACAAACAGTAAACCGGCGTATACGAGGCTATTTTACTGTAAACTAACAAGCTATAAGAACACATAAACCAAGCGGATTGTTAGATGATGCAATCTGTTGGGAACGAAATTCTCCTTTATACTCTTATTTTTAGTTATATTAGCTGATGAATACAAACACGCTAATGAGTGCAAAGCAAAGTTCGAAATGCTGTAAGACCATTAACAAAGCCTTGGACAAAACAGGTTACTAAGAATCGGATATGAATCTACTCCATAAACTACATCAATTTTTTCTGTCTGAGCAGGCTAAAACACGGATTGAAAGAACAATCCTTTATGTTGCACTGATCGGATTTTTCATTCATCTAATTTTTATCTACCTGTCCAAATTCGGCATTATTAATTTTCTTTCGGAATCAGAACTCTTAACAAATCCGATATCTGCAATTTACACCCCTTTCTCATTTATACTTATTTATGAGGTTTACTTGCTGATTTATTACTTACCAAAATCTTTTACCACTTACATAACCAAGCAGTATGAAATAATAACACTTATTATTATTCGAAAATTGTTTAAGGATTTATCTACATTAGAACTTACCTCCGAATGGTTTGACATAAAGGGGGACTTACAATTTACCTACGACATCTTGGCATCCATCATTCTATTCTACTTAATTTATCAGTTTCAAAAACAGGAAATGATCAAATCAGAACCAAAGAGTAATGCCAAATTAAATATTGACCGCTTTATTCGCAGAAAGAAATTAATTGCCGTGGTATTGGTTCCCATATTTTTTACAATGGCTTTAATCACACTCTTTAATTGGAGCGCTGGAATTTCTTTATCTTCAAATGACTTTCCTGATTTTGAAACCATTAACAACTTATTCTTTGATGAGTTTTTTACTGTTTTAATATTGGTGGATGTTGTTCTTCTTTTAATTTCGTTTTTTTACACAGATAAGTTTCATAAAATTATACGAAATTCCGGATTTATAGTTTCAACAATTTTAATCCGTCTTTCTTTTGGTGTAAGTGGTTTAATAAGTACTGTGTTAATTGTACTGGCTGTTCTTTTTGGATTGGCTATAATTCTAATTCACAACAAGTATGAAAACAATACATTGCCAAAGCATATAGAAGCCTAAATAGAACGTATTGGTGTTTTATTTACAAACCTTAGGCAACTAAGTTCTTCAAAATAAAATGTAGGATGTAGGATTTTTTTTGAATTTAAAGCAAAATAGCTTTAAGTATTTGCTTGCATTTTTAAGTATATTAGTGGCTTATAAAATTCCGCCTTACTTATGAGCTATATCAAAAAATACTTTTTAGCTGTATTGGTTTTTGTAATTGGATTTGTTGTAATCGAACTCTATTTACATAACCAAGAAACCTCCATGATTGTAGCGGCACTTTTAGCAGTACTTATTGTGCTAAAGCCCCAAAAATATTTAAGCAAGCTTACAACTCAAAAGAGCTTGTTTAGTGGTCTTCCAGATGAGGCAGTAGAGCGCCACAGAAACTTACTTTTAAATGAATTTATTGCTGGAGAAGTAGCCAGTCATTTTACGAGCGATGTATTTCTTAAAAAAGAAGAAAAACTGATATTCGACATTCCATCGATTCAACTTTGTGAAGAGAAAACCATTAAAGTTAAAGGAAGCCACAGTGGCTACTCCATTCGAATTATGAAAGGAATTTCGTACCGTTTTGGAGCCTTTGAATCTGCACCAGAAAAAAGAATTGCTGTACTAGATACCGGACACTTTATATTAACAAACAAACGCCTAATATTCTCGGGAGGTAAAAAATCATTAGACGTTTCGCTTTCTAAAATTGTATCGGCAAAACCAGTTGAAAACGGCATTTTAATAGACCGTACTGCAAAACAAAATGTAGAGTATTTTATGGGACTAGACAATGTACGTTTTAACATGACTGTGAGTCCAAGATTGGAGAATGGAGAGCAGTGGAAAGAGGGAAAGGTGAAATTTATGCTCAACGGTTTTGATGTTCGAAAAATTATTCAGGGACTGATTCAGGCCTAGGCATTTAGACTCTAAAAATAATGCGCAAAAGATTGCGTACTATTGCCAGCGGCATTTATGGCTAAGTACAATGCAAAATTCTCTTAAGGCATATTTAATTTTAGTAATACTCGTTCGCACAATCCGCATCAGTTAGGTTTTTATTTTTTTTCAGAAATCACCTAGAACTTAATATCAAATTGAAGAATTTAAAATTTATTAAAACAAATTACGAAGCAACCTTACAAACAAAAAACAACAACGCGTATGTACTTATTTTTTGACACGGAAACCACAGGGCTTCCAAAAAACTGGAAAGCACCGGTAAGCGATTTAGACAACTGGCCACGTATGATCCAAATTGCTTGGATTTTATGCGATGCAGATGGAAACAAATTAGACACGCAGGTTCACATCATTAAGCCAGACGGTTTTAGCATACCTACTGGAGCTTCAGATGTTCATGGCATTACTACGGAGATGGCACATGCACAGGGAATTCCTTTAATTGAGGTATTGCACAAGTTTAATGAGGCGGTAAATCAAGCAGATTACATTGGTGCACACAACATCAGTTTCGATGAAAAAATTATGGGTGCAGAACTTATCCGAATGGATGTTCCGAGTTCTTTTGAGCTTACGCGAAAGCTTTGCACTATGAAGTCTTCTACAGAATACTGTAAGGTTCCTGGGCAATACGGTTACAAATGGCCTACCCTATCGGAGCTTCATATTAAACTTTTTGGAGAAGATTTTGAGAATGCACACGATGCTTTGGTAGACATTTCTATAACCGAAAAATGTTTTTGGGAACTGAGAAAAAGAGGTGTTATTTAATGAAAGAATCTACTCTGCTACTTACTAAAAATAGGTGAAGTCATTAGACTATTTTTTTTACCCGAAGAACTACAATTTAATACGTAGCCCTATTTTTTTACAATGTTTGTTGTACTCATTAAATCGTCCGATTTGAATTGAACAATATACATACCCGAGGAATAAGACGCTAAATTGAGTGCCGTAAGCGAGCCATCGTGGATCTTGTACTCCAGCAATTCTCCTACTAAATTAAACAACAAAAGCTGTCCTTTGTTGGTGTTGCATATGTAAACGAACTGATCGGTTGGGTTGGGATAAACATTAAATTCTATCTCTGTATTTTCTACACTCAAATTGTAAGAAATTGCATCGTTTGCAATGGCGTTGTGCCCAGATTGAGGCCCTGTGTTTCCAGACTGAACGATTCCGAAGTAGCTCGGGCCAATCGTGTAAGGGTATAGTGGATTGGCTTGTTCATCAATCGTAACAAAATAAGCGAAAATACCTTCTGGGTATTCTGGAGTTATACAAAAACGACCGTTAAACTCGTTTAAGTCTCCAAACCCATCTACAAATTCATAATCTTCCAAATAACTCCCTAAAGGATACTCATCTGAAACATTGGGGCCAAATTGGTTTGCACCTAAATTAGTTCCGTCAGAAAGTGAGTGGCGCTGAGTAATAACTCTTAAACGGTAGCTGGTTTCCATTCTTTTTATGGCACCGGTTCCGTTAGAATTTGCAAAGGCATAGGCTCCATATATTGGAAATCCATCAAAAGCATAGCCAATTAATGGCGAATGAATTTGATCGTCTAAATCGTCGTACAAACAAGTGGGATTGATATGATTGTGGTATTCTCCATTTGGAGCTGGATGGCCTAAACATTCATCAAAAGAGCTTCCTTCAAAAACCAAAGCATCTTGGTTCCAAATGCCCTGATTGTTGTACGAAAATGCATCTTTAGCATTAAAAATAGAAACACCATTAGACCAAACTCCAATATGACCCATACCCGTTTCTTGATTATTGGCACTTGCTTGAGGTTTGCGAGTAATTTTATAGCAAAAATTTTGGTTTTCGGCCTGATTCGGATTCCCAGCCCAGGGACCAATATCGTATCCTGGAATACAGGAGCAACTTACGTATACATCGTCTGGAGTATACGCAACAGATTGCACGTTACTAGGCAGGTTATTATAACCCGTTTCATTAGATATATTTAACTTCCAAGAACTCAATTCTGGCTGAGCTAAAATGTTAGTGGATGTTACTAGTACGAATACCAGATAAAATAAAGCTTTCTTCATAGGGTAGTATTTTTAGCTAATCTCAACAAATTAGCCCAATTCAATCATAGTATTTACAAAGAAATCAAGCAAACTATATTTTTCACCTAGTAGCACTGTTTTCAAACTCATAAAATCCAAACATTAGTATTCTATGGAAAACAAGAAATTATAAAAAGCATACATCTTACATTAAAACACTTGTTCATTTTACTTGAAAAAATAAGTTATGGTAAGTTTAAAAATCCTTTCTATAAATTCAAAGCCTAAATTAATCTCTAATTTTATTGTTTCACAATTCTGCACTTAAAACACTCTCAATAAAGTTTATACAATTTTAATACCCACTCAGAATCCTTTAAATAGAACAATGTCACCCTATTTGTCCTGCCTATAATTTTGTGTTTTACAACAGGCAAGACTATGTTTGTATTAGAGCAAGCCAAAAGGCATGAACTTAACACTAAATACAAGCTTCAGACTGCTAAAACAAACTTAACAAAATAACTAATCTTTATCAAATTAATAAGTACAACTATTTTACCCCCAAATTATGAGAAGAAATTTAAAAAACATCTTGAGTTTACTAGCACTTTTACTTACAACTAGCTATGTTTCTAATGCCCAAAGTCAGCAAAACGACTCTACACTTTACCTACCTCAAGGCTGGAGCATGTTTGGTTACGTGTCAACAGAACAAATTGATGTTCTCAGTGCTTTTACAGAAATAGCTACTGAAATTGAAATTGTAAAAGATGGTTTGGGCTTAGCATACATTCCCGACTGGGGATTTAATGCTATTGGAGATTTTCAATTTGCACGAGGATACCAAGTTAAAATGATTAATGAAGTGGAAGGATTTCAGTTTTCTTCAGTAATTTCAAACCCATTAAATACAGATGGTTCTATTGCTTCGCTTGAGGCTTCTCTAATCACGCTCCAAGAGGAAATGATGATTGCGAACGAATTGGAGATGTATAATCACATGTATCAAGACGAGCAAATTTCATCGTTACAAAACGAGATGATGAACAATAACGAGATG
>CAWVTK010000108.1:0-6680 GCA_963933205.1 uncultured Flavobacteriales bacterium | reverse complement strand
GGCGAAGGTTTGTCGGTTGATCAACGCAACGGTAAGTTGTATGTTTCTTTAGAAAATAGTTTACTTTTTGCCTCGGGTAGTTGGAACGTTAATTCAAACGGACAAAAAGCCATAAACCAACTTTCTAAAGTATTGGCACATCAAAAAGATTTACAAATATTAGTAGAAGGGCACACAGATAATGTGCCGTATACAAGTACTGGAATGGTGAAAGATAATTGGGATTTAAGTGTAATGCGTGCCACCTCAATTGTTAAAATTCTCACCAACAATAAAGGAATAAATGCTTTAAACATTACAGCTGCTGGAAAAGGGCCCTTTAGCCCATTAGTAACAAACAATAGTGCAGAAAACAGAGCGATAAACAGAAGGATTGAAATTATTTTAAGTCCTAATATTGATGCCTTACTCAATCTGTTGGAGTAGTTTTAAAGTACTATTTTAGTTAAGTTAATTCGCGCTCCAAAAAAGTGCTGTGCACTTTGCTCAAAGGATTTAGTGTAATCAGAAACGAAAAACGAATGTGATTTTGTACTAGGATCCCTAGCCAATAAGTTACGATCTGAAAGTGTTTTTTCAACAAATTTAGCTACAATTTTAGCTGAGTTTATAATGGTTACTCTCGTTTTATAAAATTTGTTTATATCATCTTCAATAAGCGGGTAGTGCGTGCAGCCTAATATTAAATGATCAATATCTTTAAGCTGTTTGTTCTCTAAATAATTTGCTATAATAGAGCTCGATATTTTGTCTTCATAAAAGCCCTCTTCTATCATAGGAACCAAAAGTGGTGTTGCCAAAGAAGCTGTCTTTAGCTTTGGGTTCAATTTTCTTAATTTTAAATCATAAACATTCGAAGTAATTGTATTTTTTGTGCCTATTACACCAACTATTTTTGCTTCACTTTTACATGTATACGCAACAACTGGGTCTATAACATTAAGGGTAATAGCAAGCTTGTTACAAGACTCCTTTACCTCATTAAAAGCTAAAGCAGATGCCGTATTACAAGCTATAACAATCATCTTGCATTCTTGCTCAATTAAAAATTTTGTAATTTTTTTACTGTAGCTCTTTATTGCCTCCTCGGATTTATCACCGTAAGGTAAGTGTTTGGTATCTCCAAAATAGACAATTTGCTCATTGGGCATCAATTTAGATAGTTGATGCCCAACAGTCAATCCTCCTATTCCGGAGTCAAAAATTCCTATGGGATTTGTTTTTTTCATGCAAAAAAAACATCCCCTAGGGGATGTTTAAATTTAGTAGGACCTCTATTTATAAAATACCCAGCTTAGTTTTTACTAAGGGCATTATGTCATGAGACTCTTTTCCGTAAACAATAGAACCTAAACTAATGTCAAAAATATACGTATAGTTATTTTCTTCTGCCACTTCGTTTATAGCATTTTGAGCTTTTTCAAGCAAGGGTGCTAAAACTTCGCTTCTTTTTTGTTGGATACTTTCTTGGCTCGATTGCTGAAATTGCTGAATACGTTGCTCAAGATCTTGAATCTCTTTTATTTTTGCTTCCTTAACAACATCCGTCATTAATTGTTCGTTCGCTTGGTATTCGCCGGCTTTTGTTTGGTATTCACCATACATAGCTTGTAGCTGAGAATCCAATAATTGATTGTATTCTTGTATGGCTTTATCTGCTCCTTCCGTTTCGGGCATTTCCATAATAAGTTGTTCCGAATGGATGTGTCCGAATTTGTCTTGTGCAAATAGTGAACTTGTAAAACAAGTTAATATTACCAATAGAATAGATGTACTTTTTTTCATTTTTAGTTAATTGAGATTAGTAGTTGTATCCAAGTTTATCCAATATTCTTTCGCTTTTATCGAGGTTTTCATCAGCGAAAAGCATCAATAAATCGCTCGACTTATCGAAAATAACACCGTACCGACCGTCTGTAGCAAATTCTTGAATAGCATTGTAAATTTGATTTTGAATTGGTCGTATAAGTTCTTCTTGTTTCTTAAATAAGTCTCCTTCAGTTCCAAAACGTTGTTGTTGCAACTCTTTCACGTCTTTTTCTTTTTGAATAATTTCGTCTTCTCTGGTTTGACGCATCTTATCGGTTAACAGAACTTTATCGGTCTGGTAAGCCCGGTATAATTGGTCAATTTGAGTATATGCTTTTTCAATATCTTCTTGCCAATCGTAAGAAAGATCGTCTAGCTGTTGTTTTGCTTGTTTGTATTCTGGAATGTGTTCCAAAATAAATTGAGAATCCACATAAGCAAATTTTTGAGCCCAACTTGAGCTGGTAATTATGAGAAAACTAATTGCGAATAGAATATTTTTCATAGTGCAAATTTATATAAATTAAAATTGTTGTCCAATAGAGAAATGTGTTTGCCATCCACTCTTTTCTATAGAACCTTCTAAAGGGTCGTATCCATGACCAAAATCAACTCCAAGTAAGCCAAACATTGGCATAAAAATTCGTATCCCAACGCCTAAGGATCTTTTTACTTCAAAAGGGTTAAAGTCGTCAAACGAGCTCCACGCATTTCCTGCTTCTGCAAATGCTGTAGCGTAAATAGTTGAAGTAGGGTTTAGCGATAAAGGATAACGCATTTCCAAATAGTACTTACTGTAAATACTTCCTCCAGCTGTTAAATGTTGCGATACAGATTGGTTGGTGTAACCTCTTAATCCGATCACTTCTCTACCATCCATGGCAAAGCCAGATAAGCCATCGCCACCTACGTAAAAACGTTCAAATGGAGGCAGGCCTACATCGTCGTTGTAACTGTTTAAAAAGCCAAATTCACTGTGCGCTTTTACTACTAAATTTGCAAATGGATTGGTGTACCATGTACTGCTAAATTTAATTTTAAAGTACTCAAGCCATTCGTACTTTTCAGCTAATTCCATGTCGGAATAATCCTTGTCGTTAAATAAAGAATAAGGTGGTGTAAAGTGACCTGTTAATGTAAATTGAGATCCGGCTTTTGGAAAAATCGGATCGAATATAGAGCTTCTGGAAATCACTGTTTTGTAGGTGATGTTTTTGGAAATTCCGTTGCTAAAGCCAGGTACAAGGGTTCTGTTGGTTAATTTGTATTGCTGGTAGCTTATGGATTGGTTGGTTGAGAAATAATCGTCAGGCCAGCGCAATCTTTTTCCTAGTCCTATGTTAACACCTGTTATATCCATTCTGTTTTCAACAGTAGGGGTGCTGTAGTTTTGAATGGATTGGTAAATGGTAAAACTCAAAGAGTTTGGTTTGTTTCCGCCTAACCATGGCTCGGTAAAGGAGAATGAGTAATTTTGAAAGAAAGAGCCATTTGAACTCGCTCTTAGCGATATTCTCTGGCCATCTCCAGCGGGTAAGGGAGACCAACTCTCTTTACTGAAGATGTTTTTTAAAGAGAAATTATTAAACGTTAAGCCAAAAGTACCCACTACTCTTCCAGCTCCCCAGCCGCCTTGTAATTCAATTTGATCGGAGGGTTTTTCTTCTACCGTATATTCGATGTCTACGTTTCCAGTTTGAGGATCTGGTTTTGGAGTAACGCCAAGTGTTTGCGGATTAAAATAGTTTAGTCTATTTAATTCTTCTTGAGAACGAATAACATCAGAGCGTCTAAATAACTCACCAGGCTTGGTTCTTATCTCACGCATAATTACGTGTTCGTTTGTTTTTGTATTTCCAGAAACAGTTACTTTATTTATGGTAGCCTGTTTTCCTTCATAAATCCTAATTTCAAAATCGATAGAATCATCTTCAGCCAAAATTTCTATGGGATCTATGTTGAAAAATAAATAGCCATCATCCATATACAAAGAGCTTATATCTGTTCCTGACATGCTCATTTGCAAGCGTTCGTTCATCATTTTTTGATCGTAAACATCGCCCGACTTTATACCCAACATTTGATTTAAGTAGTCCGAATTGTATTTGGTGTTTCCCAGCCAAGAAATAGCTCTAAAGTGATACTGAAGCCCTTCTTCTATGGTTAGATTGATGGCTATTAATTTGTCGGAAATGTCTGTAATTTCTTCTTTCACTATTCGAGCATCTCTGTAACCTTTTTCATTATACAATGCAATGATGCTTTGAAGGTCCTCTTGATATGCTTGGTCAAGAAACTTTGAAGTTTTAAAAATTCTAAAAAAACTTTTTTCTTTAGTTTCCTTTAACTGGCGCTTTAATTTTTTGATTTTGAATTTGGTAACTCCAGTAAAATTAATTTCACTTATTTTAATCTTTTCTCCTTTATCAATATCAACTTCAAGTATAACACTCGCTGTTTCTGCCGTATCTACAATTTGATTAATTGTTACCTCAGTGTTTAAGAAGCCTTTGTCCGTGAAGTATTCTTTTACAATATATTGCGTGTTGTTTATCAGGTTGTCGTTTACAATTTTCCCTCTAACCAACTCTACCTTTTCTCTAATTTTCTCTATTTCAGACTTTGAGCCTCCTTTAAATCCAAACTTGGATAAACGAGGGAGCTCTTCAAGAACAATTTCTAAGAAGATATTATTTCCAAGAATTTTACTTACCTCTATTTGAATGTCTGCAAAAAGATTTTGCGCCCATAATTTTGTAATCGCTTTAGATATTTCTTCCCCAGGGATCATTATTTTGTCGCCAACAGCTAAACCAGATAGTGTAATGATCGCGTTTTTATCTAGGTTGGTGATTCCTTGTATGGTAATACCTGCTACTTCATACTCAACGGGTCTTTCATAAGAAACGTTTTCGATGTTGTTTCCTAAATTAATTTGCGCTGATAGCGAACTTGAAATTAAAAGGAATAGTATTGGTATTAAAAGTAGTTTTTTCATCTTATTTTTTGATTTGTTCGCTGGTCTTTCCAAATCTTCTCTCTCTTTGTTGATAGTCGATTACTGCAGTAAAAAGGTCGTCTTTCTTAAAATCTGGCCAAAGTACTGGTGTAAAATGTAGTTCTGAATAAGCCACTTGCCAAAGCAAGAAATTGCTGATTCTTTTTTCTCCGCTTGTTCTTATTAATAAGTCTGGGTCTGGTATTGCAGCTGTATAAAGATGTTGGTCTATTAACTCGCTGGTAATATCATCAAGACCTAAGGTGTTGTTTAAAACATTTTCTGCAATGGATTTAACAGCAGAAATAATTTCTTTTCTAGAACTGTAACTTAGTGCGAAAACTAAATTTAATCCTGTATTTTTTTCTGTTTTACGTACAACATCGGTAAACTTCTTCTTGCACCTCGAAGGCAGTTCGTTTAGGTCTCCGATGGTAAGTATTCTAACATTATTTTTCTGAAAGCCTTCTAATTCTTTTGTTAAAGAATCAATCATTAGCTCCATTAATGCGTTTACCTCTAGTTTCGGCCTGTTCCAGTTTTCGGTAGAGAACGTGTAAAGAGTAAGGTATTTTACGCCTATATCGTCGCAAGCTTGTACTATTTCTCTTACCGCTTTAACGCCACTTTTATGTCCAATTGCTCTGAGGTAACCGTGTTTTTTAGCCCAACGACCGTTTCCGTCCATCACAACGGCAATATGCTTGGGAATCTTATCCAGGTTAATATTTTTTAATAAGTTACTCATCTATGGACGTAATGCTTTAGGACATTTATTGGGTTTATTAGTAATCTTATAACTAAAGGTTATTCCTGTAAAATTGTACCAATCTTTATTGTTTTTATTTCCTCTTGTTTTACCCTCTGTAATTGCTATTTCAGAAGGATTGCTCCATTTGGCTGCATCAGCAGCCAATAAAGTAGGGTCTAGGTATACGGTGCTTACATCATCTAAATAATCTGTTTGTGCAGCACTCCAAACCCATTCAAATCCAACAGCCCATTTTTTACTTACATTTACTTTATAGCCAAATCCAAAAGGGATTGAAAGTGCAGTTCTGCTATACTTATTTTCTGTATTCGGTAAATTAGAACCCTGTCCTTCGGTTCCAATTGGTTGCAGTTCTATATCGGTTCCCATTACTTTAGGATTAAACATAAAGCCAGAAACTCCTAAATATAAATAAGGACTGTACGTAGTCTTTCTGTTTCGTAAACTAAACCTCATAAAATTAAACTCAAAACCAATATTTAGATCTATTATAGAAGATTCAAAACTTAAACCTCTTGCTGTGTTGCTAGGGTTTGAGGCCCAATCATCTGTTGCCTCTATCTTTCCCAGTTTTATGCTTGTTCTTAAACTTAAATAATCGTGTACATTCTTTTTGAAGGTAAAGCCAATTGCTGGAGATTGATGAGCTATTGCCTGTTCGGCCTTTTCATAACCAACATCTCCAAAATAACCAGAGGTACCGATGAATATGCCAAACTCATTCTGTTGAGCATAACTTACTCTAAATAAGAGTAATGTAAAAAATATAAATAGACTATTTTTCCGCATAATTTTTTTACAGGGGCTGCAAATATAGTGATTTACTTGAGTTAATTATGCTCAATTTCGTTTGTCTAATCCCCAAAGTAACTTGTTTCGTAATGTACTTGCAAAATCTTGTGTATCGGTTTCAATCATATTTATTTTAAAACGCTCTTTTTTAATGGTAAGTTCAATGCCAGCATCTATTGTTTGTATTCTAGAGTCTAAGGCAACTAAAAATTGATTTGCCCTTCCTTCTACCTTAACTTTAAGCTCATATTCATCACTAATAACGAGTGGTCTTACATTTAAATTGTGAGGTGCAATTGGTGTGATAAT
>CAWVTK010000107.1:0-6701 GCA_963933205.1 uncultured Flavobacteriales bacterium | reverse complement strand
ATTTACTAATTTTCACCTTAGTCTTAACACCTTCCATAAAAACTTTTGCAGGTTTAAATGACGGAATGTTATGAGCTGGAATGATAATGGTTGTGTTTTTTGAAATATTTCTACCCGTTTTCTCAGCTCTTTGTTTGATAACGAAAGATCCAAAACCTCTTAAGTAAACATTATTACCCGTTTCCAAAGATGTTTTCACTTCTTCCATAAAGGCTTCTACAGTAGTTTGAACATCTACTTTTTCTAAACCTGTTTTTTCGGCAATCTCAGCAACGATATCTGCTTTAGTCATTTTCTTTTGTCTTTATAAAGCTATTTATTAAATGTTTTCCCCTTAAATTTGGGGTGGCAAATATAGTTTTTTTCAATTCAATTTAAAAGGATATCAAACTTTATTTTAGTCACCTAATATTCTCATTAACATAATCTTAAGCGTGAAATTCTCAAGTCGCATACTACATTGGTATTCCATAAACCAACGAAACCTCCCTTGGAGAAGCTCCAAAGAAGCTTATAAAATATGGATTTCTGAAATAATATTACAACAAACTCGTGTTGCTCAAGGCTTAAGCTACTACACTAATTTTATAAGTGCATTCCCAAACATAAAGGACTTAGCATTAGCTAAGGAGGAAGATGTTTTAAAACTTTGGCAAGGCCTTGGATACTACTCTAGAGCTCGAAACATTCACTTTACCGCTAAGCTCATAAATAGCGAGTTAAAAGGACACTTTCCAGACAACTACAAAGACCTGCTTAAATTAAAAGGAGTTGGCCCTTATACTGCTGCAGCCATTAGCTCCATTTGTTACAATGAAAAAAGAGCCGTAGTAGATGGTAATGTTTATAGAGTATTGGCAAGAGTATTTAACATAAAAACTCCTATAAATAGCACAAAGGGAATAAAGGAGTTTCAAGAATTGGCAGACTCATTAATAAGCGAAAAAGATCCTGGAGATTACAATCAAGGGCTTATGGAAATTGGCGCAACGGTATGCACACCAAAAAAAACAGATTGCAGCGTCTGCCCGCTTCAAACCATTTGTCTTGCCCTTAGTAAGGGTGTTGTTTCAGATTTACCCGTAAAGGAGAAAAAACTAAAGGTTAGAAATCGTTATATAAATTACTACTGCTTGGAGCAAAACCATCAGATTATAATGAACAAACGTGTAAAAAAAGACATTTGGCAAAACTTGTACGACTTTCCTTACGACGAATACAAATCTGAAGAAGATCTTACAAAAGAACATCGTAGTAAACACCTAATTAGTTTAGTGGGTAAAAATGAGTGTGCCATTGAAAAAACACGTTTTTATAAGCATAAATTAAGTCATCAACTCTTAAACATTAAAGTTCAATACATAAAAATTGAGAACGGAGTGCGTTTAAATCAAAACTTACGCACCAAAAACGAGATTCTAAAACTACCGGTACCTAAACCTATCGAAGATTTTTTGATGGAAATACTAAAAACAAACAACATTTGATATTTAAGGTTAATTTTAGTAAATTTGATTTATGCAAAATGCATTTTATTCAATATATTTAATAACTTAATTTAAGAATTATGGCAGCTTCATTAAACAAAGTAATTTTAATGGGAAACCTGGGTAAAGACCCAGAAACTAGAACACTAGAAAGCGGCGCAGTAATGAGTCGGTTTTCTATTGCAACCACTGAAACGTATAAAGATCGTAAAAGTGGAGAGCGCACAAGTCATACAGAATGGCATAACATAACAGTCTGGAGAGGCTTGGCCGAAGTGGCCGACAAATACCTTCACAAAGGAGACAAGGTGCTCATTGAAGGTAGAATCCGAACACGGTCTTGGGAAGACAAAGAAAGTGGTCAAACACGATATTCCACAGAGATTTTAGCCGACAAAATGCAAATGATGGGTAGTAACAAGAAATCTGAAAATTCTGAAAGCTCGAATACAGCTAGTGAGCCAGGCTTAGATTCATTTGTGCAAGAATCGCCATCGAATGAGGAAGAGAATCTTCCTTTTTAAGTTTAATTTAAATCCAAAATTTTGGACCCTGAACCCATTGCAACTTTATCGTTTTTAAAACCATTAGAAATAAATACCGTATTTTCTTTAATCGTTTTAGTTTTATTACTAGCTACTTCAGCCTTAATTTCTGGTGCTGAAGTAGCTTTTTTCGCCCTTAAACCTCAAGATTTAGAAGATCTAAAGTCACGTAAATCTAGAAAATCTTTACTTATAGAAGGTTTTCTAAAAAAACCAAAACAACTACTAGCTTCCATCCTTATTGCCAATAATTTTGTAAACGTTGGTGTTATCGTATTGTCTACTTACATCTCTTTAAACTTATTTGATTTTCAAGGTATAGCTTGGTTACAGTTTATTGTTCAGGTTGTAATCATTACTTTTTTATTATTACTTTTCGGCGAAGTTCTACCTAAAGTTTATGCAAATAACAACCCTATTTCTTTTGCCAGATTTATGACTTTCCCATTGCTGTACTTACAAAAAGCACTCAAACCAGCCAGCTCATTACTAATTGCAAGTACTCGTATAATTGATAAAAGAGTAAAAAACAAAGGGCACGATTTATCGGTTAATGATTTGTCGAATGCATTGGAACTTACCCGAAACGATAATGAAAATAGAGACGAGCAAAAAATGCTCGAAGGCATTGTTAAATTTGGCAATACCGATGTAAAACAAATTATGCGTTCTCGTATTGACGTTACCTCTTTAAGCGATGCTATTACGTATTATAAAGTGCTGGAAAACATACAAGAAACAGGATTCTCTCGCATACCCATCTTCAAAGAATCTTTTGATAATATAACAGGCGTTTTGTACATTAAAGACCTGCTCCCTCACTTAAAAGAAGGCGATGATTTTAAATGGACAAAATTGCTTCGAGAAGTATTTTTTGTACCTGAAAACAAAAAGATTGACGACCTATTAAAAGAATTTCAAGAAAAGAAGATCCATTTAGCAGTGGTGGTAGATGAATACGGAGGAACTTCTGGAATTGTAACATTGGAAGATGTTATTGAAGAGATTGTAGGAGATATTAGTGATGAGTTTGATGATGATAACTTGGTGTATTCTAAACTTGACGAAAACAACTTTGTGTTTGAAGGTAAAACTGCGCTCAACGACTTTTACAGAATAGTTAATATAGAAGGATTAGATTTTGAAGAAGCGAAGGGAGAATCAGATAGTCTTGCTGGATTTATTTTAGAGCTTACAGGTAAAATCCCACTAAAAGGGGCGAAAATAGCATTCAATAATTTTATATTTACAATTGAAGGCGTAAATAAAAGAAGGGTAACTAGAATAAAAGCTACTTTTGAAGTTGAGAAGAATTTACACAATGAAAATTAAGCAGCTCTTAGTAATTTGCATCGTTATGTTTAGCTCCTGTAATCAAGATTACAGCCCTAAGCCTTTAGGCTATTTCCGAATTGAAATTGCACAGACAAACTATACTGAAATAGACCGTAATTGCTCTTATCAATTTCTAAAAAACAACCTGGCTGAACTTGTTAATGGTAAGGCAGAATGCTGGTACAACCTATACTACCCAGAGCATGAAGCCACCGTTTATCTTACCTATAAAAAAGTAGAAAGCAACTTAGCTTCTATAATCGAAGAAACGCACAAATTAGCCTACGATCATTCTGTAAAATCTGATGGAATTATAGAAACCGTTTACCAAAACAAATCTAGTAATGTATTTGGCGTATTGTACGACATACACGGAAATAGCGCCTCTAATTTACAGTTTTTTGCAACCGACAGTACTGCACATTTTTTAAGAGGCTCTTTGTACTTTAATACTGTGCCAAATGCTGATTCTTTACAACCCGTTAAGATGTATATTAAAGAAGATATACAAACGCTAATAGAAAGCCTTAAGTGGTTTTAAGCTTCCTTAATTCAAAATAGAAGGCTATTTGCACTATAAACAACAGGGTTGCTACCACAAGGTGAATTGGCTGCATTAAGCGCATCATCTCAAAATACGTTAGGATAATCCCCGAGAATACTTCTATAAAAATTAAAGCCATTATATACTTTGGGTATTCAAATCCGAGTTTATCTTTATAGTTCCTAACAAACAAAAGGCTGTTTACTACAACTAAGAGTATGGCAAAGGAACGATGAATTTTAAAAGTAGTTCCAGCCAAACCAATCCACAAATCGCGTTGCCCATAATTTAAGCTTTTGGCAGTTTCATCGATGAGTTGTCTTACTTGAGTACCTAAAACAATCTGAAGAACACTTAAGCATAGCGCAATAGTTAAGATAACTTTCAACTTTCGATCATAAACCGCTAAGGAGTTTATGCGCTTATTTGGAACTTCAGATATAAGATATACCATAAGAGCTATAATTACTAGGGCCATAAACATGTGAATGGTAATTTGTACAGGCTGAAGTACAGAATATACAACTACAGCTCCTAACCAGCCTTGAAAAGCCATTAAAAAAACCACCAAAGCACTCAAGTAAACCATTTTTCTTTTGGTTTTCCAGAAACTTACAGATTTAAAGAGCATAAGTAAAGTAAACAGTCCGGCTAGCGCTCCAATTAATCTATTGATGTATTCAACCCAGGTATGTAGTGGATTAAATTTAACATACTCGTGCTTTGTGTATAAAGACCAATTGGAATTATCATAGGTATTAGTGCTTTTAAAATCAATGTTTGCAAACCATATTTTTTCTTGATAGATAATCATTTGACCCTTTGAGAACTCCTTTCCAGCATCCCATTCTACTTGATCGATACTGGTTGGAGGAATATAAAGGCCAAAACATTTGGGCCAATCTGGACAACCCATTCCTGAGCCAGTCATCCTAACAAGAGCTCCAGCAACAACTATTAAAAAAATACTTAGTAAGGTTATTTTTGCAAAACGTTCAAAAAACATAAGGGTAGATTTAATTAACTTTACAAAGATACTAAGCTCCGAGCAATTATTACCTGATAAACTCCAAGAGTATAAGCAAAAAAAAATCCTCTTTCCGAAAACGAAAAGAGGATATACGAGAAGTTTAATTCTCTATTTTTCGCAACAAGGCTTTGAGCAAGTTGCATCACAACTTTTTTCAACTTTCTTAGCAGCACAACATGCTTTACCAGCAGATTTATCGCAAGCAACTTTACTAGAAGCGCATTTAGCTTTTTCCTCAGCAGAACAAGCTTTTTTAGCTACCGAACAACAAGGTTTGGTACAGTTTGTACCACACTTATTAGCAGATTTAGCTGTTGCAGTAAAAGCACCTTTTCTATAACTGTTTACAAAATCTACTATGGTAGCTTCAGAGGTTAAAGATGAATTGTAGGCTAAGGTTGCATTTGCATTTTCAAAGTTTACTTTAGCAGTTTCAACTCCATCTAAGTTATTTAGCTCTACTTCTAGAGCGCGAGCACAGCCCATTGCACAGGTCATACCCTTAATATCCATGGATAAATCTGCGCTTTTTACGGCTGTATTACTAAGCTCTTTAGATTGAGCAAAAGTTTGAGAACTTGAAGTAATTAAGAACACTACCGTCAGAGCAGCAAAACCGAATTTCATTAATTTATTCATCACGTTTTGTTTTATTGTTAGATCAGCAAATATACAAAATGTGAATAGATAAATGGAGTAAATAAATACCTTTGCAGGACAAACCTCACATATTAACGCAAATTAACTGATGTTAAAAAAAATAGATACCCCTTTAGTACATTGGACTTTACTACTAATGCTATCGCTAATTTGGGGCAGTTCATTCATCCTAATAAAGCGTGGTTTAGACGCATTTAATTTTGAACAAGTTGCTGCCTTAAGATTATTTATCGCCTTTATATTTAGCGCCATTATCGGAAGGAAATATTATATAAAACTGCCCAAAGGGAAACTAAAATACTTATTTCTAACAGGGCTGGTTGGTAATGGTATCCCTGCCTTTTTATTCACCAAATCAGAAACATTCTTAGGCTCGGGAATCGTAGGAATATTAAATGTTCTTGTACCCTTATTCACGCTTTTTATAGGGGTATGTTTTTACAATTTAAAAGTTAAACCACTTAACTACTTTGGTGTTGGAATAGGAATGATTGGAACTTTTTATCTGCTTTATCCAGACATACAAGAATTAAACGAAAAGACATTGCTGTACAGTCTTCTGGTAATACTTGCCACCATTTGTTACGGTTGGAGTTCTAACATAATCAAAACTCATTTACAAGAATTAAACCCGCTACAAATAACAACCATTGCCTTTACATTTGTGGGTCCTTGGGCTGGAATTTACTTGTTTAATGGCGATTTTATTGAGGTAATGCAAAGCCATCCAAAAGCATGGGCAAGCTTAGGTTATACAGCCATTTTAGCGATCATTGGCTCTGCTTTATCCTTAATTGCTTTTAACGCTTTAATAAAAATGAAAGGCGCATTATTTGCCACCTCTTGTACCTACATAATACCAGTAGTTGCTGTGCTATGGGGGCTTATAGATCATGAGACTATTACAAGCCACCAGATCGTTGGATTTATTATAATTTTAGCAGGCGTGTATTTGGTAAACAAAAGAAGTTGATGAGTTTTTGTCAATTCGATTTTATTATGTAATTTTGCAGACCAAATTAGTATTTTAATTAACCAAACATAGCAGATGTACGCAATTGTAGAGATAGCAGGGCATCAATTCAAAGTTGAAAAAGATC
>CAWVTK010000106.1:0-6707 GCA_963933205.1 uncultured Flavobacteriales bacterium | reverse complement strand
CCGATTGGTTAAACTACAATACCGGTTGGTGGCATGGACTCAAAGAGGATGGAGACAAGAAAAAATGGCGCTATATATTGTGGGACATGGACAATACCTTCGATCATGGAGCAAACTACACCAGTGTTCCGAGTCAAAATCCAAATTCCGATCCCTGCGATCCGGAAAGCTTAGGAGATGAAGGTGGGCAAGGACACATTCCAATATGGAACGATTTGCTTGCAAACGAAACTTTTTTTGCAGACTATATAAACAGATGGACAGACCTGTCTAACAGTTATTTTAGTTGCGACTTTTTAATTGGACACTTAGACAGTTTAATTGCGATTATAGAACCCGAAATGCCGGCACAAATTAACCGATGGGGCGGAAATTACGCGACTTGGCAAAACAATGTGCAAGATATGCGCGATTTTATTACCACAAGATGTGAAATAATTAATGGAGGTATTTTAGATTGTTACGAAGATGAATATGGCATTGAAGGCCCTTATGAGGTAAACATAGTAATAGAACCAGCCCTTAGTGGAACCATAAGTTTAAATGGCTTCGACTTAAACGAAAGCCCCTTTGTAGGTCAATATTTTGGTGGAATTCTTCAAGAAATAGAAGCCTCTGCGAGTGCCGATTACACCTTTGACTATTGGGAGTTTAGTAACGGAACACCCGGAAACAGTACAAACAATGTGCTCGAGTACGAGCTAAACTCTACACAAACCATAACGGCACATTTTTTACCGAACAGTGTTTTAATTTTACCACCCGGCAACGAGGGCACACTGGACATTAACGGAACATTTTACACCAACTTTCCGGATACTATTGTAACATCGGGAACCGTAACGGTAGAAGCCATTCCAGACACTGGTTTCTTATTCGACTATTGGACACTTACCAATGGAACCCTGAGCGATCCGACCAACCCAATTATTACTCTAAACTTAACAGAGGATTCAGAGCTTATTGCCGTGTACGTTTCCTACCCGGTTTTAACCTTAAACGCTATTCCTAATGGTAACATTCAAATTGAGGGTGTTAATTACACTAACTTTCCAGAAAGCATTAATTTATATGGAGAAAACAGCATAGAGGCCATTCCAGAACTAGGTTATCAGTTTGATTACTGGTCTTATAATGGAGTTTATATTAGCAATTCGGAAACCAGTAACGCGAGCATTCAAATTTTTTCGAGCGCAGCTTTAACAGCCCATTTTAGTAAAATTGAATTCCAGATACTCGTAGATATTTCGCACCCAAACGGAGCGGACATTATCTTTAACAACGAAATACTAGCAGATTTACCCTCCAACAAAACCGTTTACTATGGCGATAACAATACCATCGAAATCAATTTAAATAGCAATTATCTGTTTAACAATTGGGAAAGCTACAATACTGTTATTGCAAATACAACACAAGAATCTATAAATTTGGCCTTTACAGAAAACGATACCCTTATCGCTCAGCTTAACAAATTAGTGAGCTTAACACTAAAAGTGGAGCCAGAAAATGCTGGAATTGTACTCGGAAACGGGCAAGAACTTTTACTCAGTCCGATGAGTCAGTTGTACTTAGAAAATACGCAGCTCGATCTAGAAGCAGTTCCAGATATAGATCAAAAATTTGATTATTTCGTTAGAGGTTTATCTCCGGTATCTTCAGAATCCAAATTTGAATACATAGTAGAAAACAACGATACATTAAGAGTATTGTTTAGCGAAAAAGAGATTACACTCTACATTCCAAATAGCTTCACCCCAAATGGAGATAATTTAAACGATGTATTCAAACCAGAGGGAAGTCCGGAAAAACTTAAGGATTACGAAATGCTCATTTTTGACAGTTGGGGCGAATTGGTTTTCGAGTCTACTAATATTGAAGAAGGTTGGGATGCAAAGAACATAGACTACGCATCGAACAATGTATTTATTTATAAAATTACCATACATTCTTCTATAACAAACGATAAATTCCAATACAAAGGAACTTTGTTGATTTTATAAAATAGGGTAAAATACTAGCGATAAATACTAGCTAAAAATCTTCTATATTTACGCATCAAATAGAACAATGATGCAAAAAACAAAACCACTTTCATTATTGGTAGCGCTGTTACCTATATTTTTTTTAACCGTACTTCTTTCTTTAAACGTTTTCTATTACGGAGACGACTCCCTTTCGGGTGCCAACCAAATAGCCTTGCTTTTAGCTGCAGCTTTTTGCACCGTATTAGCCAGTAAAAGAGGTGCCAAATGGTCGGACTTACTCGAAGGTATTAAAAACAGTATTTCGGATGCACTGCCTGCTTTACTCATTCTTCTAATTATTGGTTCATTAGCAGGTACTTGGCTCATTAGCGGTATTGTGCCGGCAATGATTTACTACGGATTACAAATTGTAAACCCAACGTACTTTCTGGTGGCTGCTTGCATCGTAAGTGCCATCATCTCTTTAGCTACAGGTTCTTCATGGTCTACAATAGCAACTATAGGCGTTGCCTTATTAGGAATAGGGCAGGCAATTGGAATGTCTGAAGCCATGGTTGCAGGTGCGATTATATCTGGCGCTTATTTTGGCGATAAAATGTCTCCTTTGTCCGATACCACAAATTTGGCCCCAGCCATGGCCGGTACAGATTTGGTAGCACACATCAAATACATGACCTATACAACAGTGCCCTCAATACTAATTACCTTACTTATTTTTTTAATGATCGGTTTTAACCTGGAAACGAAAACCTCGCCAGATAATATTGAAGTTATTTTAACCGCTTTGCAATCAAAATTTACAATTACACCTTGGTTGTTTGTCGTTCCGCTGGCTGTTATACTCCTCATTGTTAAAAAAGTACCTGCTATTCCCTCCTTATTTATCGGAACACTTTTAGGTGCTTTTACCGCCCTTGTTGCTCAACCAAATATTATACTCGAATTAGGAAACAGCAGCGATTATTTTAAAGCTTCTTTTATGACTATAATTGATGCAATGAGTAGAGAAACCAATATTACTACAGACAACGAAATGATTAATGGACTCCTGAGTACTGGGGGTATGTTTGGTATGTTAAACACGGTATGGCTTATTATTTGTGCCATGTGCTTTGGAGGAGTTATGGAAGCTTCAGGCTTTTTAAGTAGAATTTCTAATGCGCTAATGAAATTGGCTACGAATACAGCATCGCTTGTAGCAACTACAACCGGTACGTGTATTTTCTTTAACATGACCGCATCAGACCAATATTTAGCCATTGTAGTACCCGGAAAAATGTTTAAAGATGCTTACAAAGACTTGAATTTAGCTCCCGAAAATTTGAGTAGAACACTGGAAGACTCGGGCACCGTTACTTCCGTATTAATACCCTGGAATACCTGCGGTGCCACTCAAGCAAGTGTGCTTGGTGTAGCCACACTGGCCTACCTTCCTTTCTGCTTCTTTAATATTATTAGTCCTTTTATGACAATGTTGTATGCAGTAATAGGATATAAAATCAAGAAATTAAAATCTTAATTTTTACGATTTTCCTTTAGAATATCTAAAGGCTTGCCTAAATTCGCAAAAAATCATTTTATGTACAACAAAGAAATAAAAGCGTTACTCACTTTAGCCATACTAAGTTCTAGTATCTACTTATTTACTCTGGGAGAAATTGGCTACGGAATAGTACTCATACTAATCATGGGGCTCGTAATTTTAAGTATTTTTAAAGACGAGCGAATCCTTAGAGCCTTCTACTACCTTCGTAAAAACAACATGCAAAAAGCAGAAGACGTTCTAGCGAAACTTAAACATCCCGAAAAACTGATAAAATCTCAAGAAGCCTACTATTATTACTTAAACGGCTTGGTGCTTTCGCAAACACAAATGAATAAGGCCGAAAAATTCTTTAAAAAAGGATTAAGTCTAGGACTTAGAAGCGATACAGACAAAGCGGTTGCAAAATTAAACTTAGCAGGATTAGCCATGTCTCGAAGAAGAAAAAGAGAAGCGACTACCCTACTAACTGAAGTTAAAAAATTAGACAAACACAACATGCTTGAAGACCAAGTAAAGATGATGAAGCAACAATTAAAAAGAATCTAAAGAAAGCAGCCCTAGAGCTGCTCTTTTTTTGAATTAATATTTTACTTTTGATTAAAATGAAAGCACCTAGGATACCCTCTTTTTTAAAAACATCTGTTAACAAACAGTTTCAAATGCAAACGCGCTATTACAACGAACGTAAAGAGCGCGTGCATAAAGCTATAGAAAAAGCAGCTAAAAAAAATAAGGGCGCCATAGACAAGGGTCATTTTAGTACTGCATGGAAGAAAAAGCCGTCCAGTTCTAACACATCTTCTACAGCTAGAGTGCTCGTACTTATTGTTATGCTTAGTTTAGTAGCATATTGGATCTTAAAATTCTAAGTTTTGATTACACTATTACCAGATCATGTAGCCAACCAAATTGCTGCCGGAGAAGTGGTTCAAAGACCCGCCGCAGCTGTTAAGGAATTAATGGAAAACGCCATTGATGCCAAGGCTACAGATATTAAAGTGATTATTAAAGATTCTGGAAAAACTCTTATTCAAGTAATTGACAACGGCTCGGGTATGAACGAGGTAGACGCTCGCATGTGTTTTGAACGCCATGCTACCTCCAAAATAACTAAAGCAGAAGATTTGTTTGCCCTAACCACCAAAGGTTTTAGAGGCGAAGCACTCGCATCTATAGCAGCTATTGCTCAGGTAGAGTTAATAACAAAACGCGAAGAAGCCGAATTGGGTGTTCAACTAAATATTGAGGGTTCAGAATACAAGAGCCAAGAAGTTTGCGCTTGTTCTAACGGAACCTCGTTTTCGGTAAAGAATTTATTTTTTAATGTTCCGGCCAGGCGCAATTTCCTGAAGTCGGATAGAGCTGAGTACAAATACATCTTAGACGAGTTTATTAGAATTGTATTAGCCCATCCTTCTGTCGCATTTACGCTCATAAATAACGACAAAGAGCAATACCGTTTACACAAAGAAAGCCTGCGACAGCGTTTGGTTAGCCTGTTCGGTAAAAAATACAATCCAAGACTGGTTCCTGTTGATGAAAATACAGACATTGTAAAAATATCGGGCTTTGTGTGCAAACCCGAATTTGCTAAAAAATCTAGAGGAGAACAATTCTTCTTTGTAAACAATAGATTTATTAAATCCTCTTACTTAAACCACGCCGTGTTAAATTCTATGGAAGGTTTACTGCAAGGCGATCAACATCCATCGTATTTTTTGTTTCTGGAGGTAAATCCTGCTAAAATTGATGTAAATATTCACCCAACAAAAACCGAAATTAAATTTGAAGACGAACGCAGTGTATATGCTATTCTTCGTGCTGCTTTAAAACGTTCCTTAGGACAATACAACATAGCTCCTAGTTTAGACTTTAGTTTAAACCCAGACTTGCAAGTTCCAATAACCTCTAAAAATAGAGTTTTAAGAACTCCTAATGTTCAAGTAGACCCTTCTTTTAATCCATTTGAGCAAGATAAAACTCCTGAAAACCCTACAAAAACAGACAAGTACAGCAAGTCTAACACGTTTAACAAACCTTTAAACTCCGAGAAAGGAAAACACTGGGAAGCCCTATTTGAAGAAATTCAAGAAGACCTGAATACAGCACTTCCAGAATACCAACCTCCGGTAGAGAGTTTGGAAATGGAAATGGCAATAGACGAAAGTAGGTTTGCTTTTCAGTTGCAAGGCAAATTTTTACTAACGCAGCTAAAATCGGGCTTACTTATTATAGACCAACAAAGAGCACATACTCGGGTTTTATACGAGCAGTATTTAAAAACATTACAAAACAAAAGACCACTTAGCCAACAACTTCTGTTCCCACAAGAAATTCATCTTTCGCCAGGAGAAATGGAATTGTTTGAAGAAATAAAAGACCAGGTGGAGGCTTTAGGATTTGACTTTACCATTCCGGCTGCGCATTGCCTTATGATAAATGGCGTGCCTTTTGAAACAGCTGCCAGTGGCGTAGATAAAATTATTGAAAGCATACTGCATGGTTACACAAACGAAAGCGATGCTTGGAAAGAAGACAGCCACAAGTTTTTGGCAAAAAACTTAGCCATTAGTAATGCTATTAAAACAGGCCAAAGCCTTAACAGTCAAGAAATGAAACAGTTGATAGACGAACTATTTGCCTGCGACCTGCCTTTTGTATCGGTGCACAACAAGCCAACGGCTATTATTTTAGAGATGTCCGAACTTTTAAAACGATTTCAATAATGAGAGGTAGTAGAGGATTTTCAAACATGCCCTTGGTGGTTAAAAACCTAATCATCATTAACGCACTTTTTTTTCTAGCGCGTTATACGTTTCAAGCTCTGGTAGGTCAAGATCTTAACGACACACTAGGTTTGTACTATTTAAAATCGCCCGAATTTGAACCTTGGCAACTGGTTTCGTATATGTTTATGCACGGAGGCATGTCGCATTTATTTTTTAACATGTTTGCCCTGTGGATGTTTGGCTCGCAAATAGAAAATATATGGGGGCCTAAACGATTTTTAAACTATTATTTAATCACAGGATTTGGTGCCGCATTTTTGCATTATTTAATAATTCATTTTCAAATAATTGACTTACAGCAATTATTTACGCCCGAACAAATAAGCGACCTAGTTTACCAAGGTAAATTCGATTCTGCGAGTCCGCTATTTAACGATGCGCGCC
>CAWVTK010000105.1:0-6708 GCA_963933205.1 uncultured Flavobacteriales bacterium | reverse complement strand
AACTCCCAACTGCAGAGTAAACAGGCATATTTGGTATTGTTAATATCATCACAGCTATTAACACTAATAATCCATTTCGAGATGTTTTCTTTAATTTAATCATAATTTTAATTGTCAAATTTTGAAAAATTACTTGGACTATATTCAACAGAGATTATTGATCGTTCTCTTGGATGTCCACCCAAGTAGTCATAAGCATGATGGGCTAAGGTTCCTAAAACATAACCTGATCCATACGCTAAAGCTATTGCTTCGGCTGCTGCAACCAACCAAACAACTTTAGCTGAACTAGCTCTTGTTAATTTATTATTGGAGTTAGCAAGTAAGCTAGGAGAATTAGTAGAATAACTACCTACTGCCGAATAAATCGGCATGTTTGGTATTGATAGTAGCATAACAGCTACCAAGATCAATACTCTTTTTTTATTTATATGTTTATCCATTTTGATAAATATTTAAGATTAAAAAAATTGATTTGTATTTATTAAATCAGAACACTTATGTTATTATTACGCTGTTAAGGAGAGCTCTTATTTCTAATATTTTTCATTCTGTTAGTAGTTTTCATTTCTTTTTTGCTTATTTCATTAACATTAAATTTTTCTAAAATTATATCATCTCTTTTAAATATTAATTATTATTAACAACCATAAAATCTGCAAGTTTAGCTCCTAAAAGAAATACTGTCATAATTATAATAATTCTAGATATTGCTGCAATTCTACCATTAGCGTCTCTCATTTCACTTTTGTTCATTTCTTAAACATTAAAATGTATTACATCCATCATTTAAATTAGTTAATATTGTGCCTACGCTTATTTAAAATTTGTCTAGTGCATTTTCGCTTTCCTAATAACATTAAAACAAATGTAACTAACAAATACAGCTATTGCAATATAAATATGTTTTAGTTAGTTAAAAACGAGTAGTAATACCTAGTATTTCAGCTTAAAACCGTATTAGTAAGCTGCGGGCTTGTTAAAAAGTAGCTTACAAAACCTACATTTTGTATTTTTGCCCCTATGTGGAAAAGGTACAAACATAAATTGGTTAGAGATTTGGCTTGGGTTTTACAGTCCGAAAACCTTTTGAATGATGCTATAACAATAGACAGGTCTCCTTTTTTAGAATCGTCTAATTTAGAAGCCCATTTAAAGGAATTGGACCAGAACCCCAAACCGCTTATAGATTTTTTAGCTGCCCGAAATACACATAGGTTAGGGCATTATTTTGAGGCTTTGGTTTTTTACGGCTTGGCACATGCTGCAAACTATCGAAGGGTAGCCACTAATATTCCTATACGAAGCCAAAAGGGCATAAGCATTGGTGAGGCAGATTTAGTGGTGTACAACACAAGTACCTCTGAATACGAACACTGGGAACTGGCTGTAAAGTTTTTCTTGGCGCATACATCAGCAGGTGAAACGACTTATATTGGCCCCAACGCCAACGATTATTTGCATCTAAAATTAAAAAAGCTCAAAGAGCATCAGTGTAAAATTTTCGATTGTCCAGAGGGCAAATTAGTCCTCAACGATTTATCCATTCCATTGGTAATTTCTAAGCTGTATGTAAAAGGCATTCTTTTTTACCATCCAAATCAGCCCTACAAAATACCTCCTTACATCCACAAAAAACACCTTTCATCTTGGTGGATTTTTTTAAGCGAGTCAAGCCAATTTTTCAAGCAAGACGATCGGTTTTTCTTGCTGCACAAAAAGCAATGGTTGAGTAGTCCTGAAACTCCAATTGAAACAATGGACAAGCCTACTTTTTTAGAGCTCTTGAACGCAACTTTACTGGAAAGCCCGAGGAGCTTGTATGTGTCTGTTTACAATGGTGGTGTTCTTCATTCTCAGGGTTTTGTGGTGCACAATGCATGGCCTGTTATTTAAACAAAAAAAAGCCCCTTACAATTAAGTAAGAGGCTTTTGTTAGCGTAAGTTTTGATGCTTACAATTCGAATTTAATTCCTTGTGCCAAAGGCAAAGAAGTACCGTAGTTAATGGTATTGGTTTGACGGCGCATGTAGCCTTTCCAAGCATCGGAACCAGACTCGCGTCCGCCACCGGTTTCTTTTTCTCCACCAAAAGCTCCACCAATTTCAGCTCCAGAAGTACCAATGTTTACATTGGCAATACCACAGTCAGAACCAGCATGAGATAAGAACAATTCAGCCTCTCTTAGGTTGTTGGTCATAATGGCAGAAGACAATCCTTGAGGAACGTCGTTTTGCATAGCTACGGCCTCGTCTAAAGTAGCATACTTCATTAGGTATAAGATAGGTGCAAAAGTTTCGTGCTGAACAATAGCGAAGCTGTTTTTAGCTTCGGCAATGGCCGGCTTAACATAACAGCCACTTTCAAAACCTTTTCCTGTTAAAACGCCCCCTTCTACAAGTATACTTCCACCTTCTTCTACAACTCTTTTTAAGGCAGAGTTGTACATTTCAACGGCATCGGTATCGATAAGCGGCCCAACATGGTTGTTTTCATCCAGCGGATTTCCAATACTTAATTGCTTGTAGGCAGAAGCTAACTTTTCTTTAAGCGCATCGTAAATACTCTCGTGTATAATTAAACGACGTGTAGAGGTACAACGTTGTCCGGCGGTACCAACGGCACCAAATACAGCCCCAATAATGGTCATTTCTAAATCGGCATCTGGAGATACAATAATAGCATTGTTTCCGCCTAATTCTAATATAGATTTACCAAAACGTTGTGCTACGGTAGCCCCAACAATTCTACCCATACGAGTAGATCCGGTTGCAGAAATTAATGGAACACGCTTGTCGTTTGTCATCCATTCGCCCACATTAAAGTCTCCGTTTACAAGCGCACAAATACCTTCTGGTAAGTTGTTGTCTTTTAATACCTCTGCCATAATGTTTTGGCAAGCTACACCACACATAGGTGCTTTTTCTGAGGGTTTCCAAATGCATACATTCCCACAAATCCAAGACAAGGCTGTATTCCAAGCCCAAACGGCCACTGGGAAGTTAAATGCAGAAATAATTCCTACAATTCCCAAGGGGTGGTACTGGTCGTACATTCTATGTCCAGGACGTTCCGAGTGCATAGTCATTCCATTTAACTGGCGCGAAAGACCTACTGCGAAATCACAGATGTCGATCATCTCTTGCACTTCGCCCAAGCCTTCTTGGTACGATTTACCCATTTCGTAAGAAACCAATTTTCCTAAAGGCTCTTTGTAGTCACGTAATTTATTTCCAAACTGACGAACAATTTCACCACGCTGAGGTGCGGGCATAATTCTCCAATCTTTATAGGCATCTTGACCCGCAGCTACAATGGCTTCGTAGTCTTCTTTTGTAGTTGCAGCTACTTTACCAATCAACTTTCCATCTACCGGAGAGTACGATTCGATTAAGTCTGTAGTACTTCCCAACCAAGCATTTCCGGTTGAGCTTCCTTTGTTAATTTCTGCAAGACCTAAGGCTTTTAGGGCTTCTTGTATTCCAAATTGATCCATTTTGTATGGTATTAAAATTATGTTGTAAAATTACAAAAACCCTTTTAATTAAAGAGGTTCACTACATCGTTTCCGTTGGCTAAAACCAACAAGCTCAGCAGGACTATAATTCCGAACATTTGAGCATATTCCATAAATTTATCCGAGGGTGTTTTCCCTGTAATTATTTCCCAAAGCAAGAACATTACATGCCCACCATCTAATGCAGGAATAGGTAAAATATTCATAAAGGCTAAAACAATCGAAAGGAAAGCGGTAAAGTTCCAGAAGTGGTACCAGTCCCAAACAGGCTTAAATTGTTTACCCATGGTAATGAAACCACCCAAGCCTTTCCAAGCACCTGTTTCTGGATTTAAAATGAGTTTGAACTGCTGTACATAAGAATCCAGCTTGTCAATAGCCATGGCTGTACCTGCCGGGAAAGATTCGAAAAAACCGTATTCTTTTTTGTCGTAGGTAATCAGTTTATTTGGATTTTCAGGATAAATACCCATTTTACCAGATCCGCCTATTGTAAAATCAAAATTCAAGGTATCCAGTCCTCTTAAAACAGAAAGGGTAACTTCTTGATTTATCAAAGATGGAAGTCTTTCTACATAGTCTGAGAAGTAGAGCGCTTCTTCTCCATTTAGTGCAATTAATTGGTCGTCTATTTTAACTCCAGCTGCTTCTGCTACCGAGCCATCGTCAAAATCTTTAGCTATATACGGATATGCTACTCCTATAAATCCGGTTTCGCTTTTATTTTCAATTAATTTTGCAACAATGTCTTTAGGAATGGCAATATTGGTTTCTACGCCTTTTCGCTCTACCAGTACATTTTCTGCTCCAGAGATTAAAATTGCTTCGGGCAGTTCTGCAAAATTCTCGTAGTAAGCGCCGTCTACATTTAAAATTTTATCTCCGTTTTTAAAACCTATTTCTTTGGCAAATTCCGAACATTCAATACCGTACTTTACATTTTCGGTTTTTAATACCTCGCCGCCCCACGTAAACAAAATCATGGCGTAAATACCCATGGCTAAAAGCAAGTTAACGGTAACTCCACCCAACATAATAATTAAGCGTTGCCATGCCGGCTTCGAGCGAAATTCCCAGGGCTGAGGTTCTGCACTTAATTGCTCCGTATCCATAGACTCGTCTATCATACCCGATATTTTTACATAGCCTCCTAAAGGCAACCAGCCAATACCGTATTCGGTACCGCCAATTTTTTTCTTAAAAAGAGAAAAGTATGGATCAAAGAATAGGTAGAATTTTTCTACACGGGTTTTAAATAGTTTTGCGGGTATAAAGTGTCCTAATTCGTGTAGTACGATTAAAAAGGAAAGGCTCAAGAAAAATTGAGCGGCTTTTATTAATGTTTCAGTCATTGTATTAAATCTTGTTGGTTGTTATTCTGCGCGCTTCTGCATCCGAAGCTATAAAATCGGTAAGTGTTGGATTGGCCACAAAAGTACACTTTTGTAGGGTATGCTCAATGATGTCTGACATCTGTAAAAAGCCAATTTTATCTTTCAAAAAAGCATCTACTACAACCTCGTTGGCTGCGTTTAAAATACAGGCTGCGTTTCCGCCCCGGTTCATGGCATCAAATGCCAATTGGAGGTTTCTAAAAGTTTTAAAATCGGGCTGCTCAAAGGTTAAATTTGGGTAATCCATAAAATTGAATCGTTCAAATTTATTGGGCAACCTATCGGGATAGGCCATGGCGTATTGTATGGGCAGTTTCATATCGGGCAAGCCCAACTGTGCTTTCATCGATCCGTCTTGAAATTGCACTAAGGAATGCACAATGGATTGAGGATGAACGATTACTTCAATTTGCTGGGGTTTTAAACCAAACAACCATTTGGCTTCTATTACTTCCAAGCCTTTGTTCATCATACTGGCCGAGTCGATGGTAATTTTAGCGCCCATGTCCCAATTGGGGTGCTTTAAAGCTTGTGCTTTGGTAACGGTTTCTAAATCCTGTCGAGTCATTCCTCTAAACGGACCTCCAGAAGCAGTTAGTATAATTTTTTCTATTGGGTTGTGAAACTCGCCTGTTAAACACTGAAATATAGCTGAGTGTTCTGAATCTACAGGGTAAATATTCACTCCTTTTTCCTTGGCTCTTTGGGTCACCAATTCGCCGGCAACCACCAAAGTTTCTTTGTTGGCTAAAGCAATGTTTTTACCGGCATCTATAGCGGCTAAGGTTGGTATTAAACCTGCATAACCTACCAAAGCGGTAAGAACGATGTCTACGGTTTCCATTTGCACTACCTGAGAGAGTGCTTCTGCTCCAGCGTATACTTTTATATGATGCGCATCTAAAGCAGTAAAAACTTTCTGGTACAAAGATTCTTCGCCAATAACCACTACGTTAGGTTTGTGGGCAATGGCTTGTTCGATTAATAAATCGGCATTGCGGTGCGCGGTTAAAACCTCAACTTCAAAACGGTCCTTTTGCTCCAGAACTACTTCCAAAGCTTGGGTTCCAATAGAACCAGTTGACCCCAATATGGCTAAGCGTTTTTTCGTCATAAGCGCAAAGATACTTTTTTAGTTGATTGCGAATTAAAATGTGAATGGATTCTTGTAAAATCTACAAGTTCTCTTTAGGCTTTTAAATCCAATCCTTCGGATTCATAAGAACTTCGATTAGCCTGGCTTCTTCACTTCCATCTTCCGTTTGAAAGTCGTAATCCCAACGAACGGTAGCGGGCAAGCTCATGAGAATGGATTCTGTTCTTCCTTTTGTTTTAATTCCGAAATGGGTTCCTCTGTCGTGCAGTAAGTTAAATTCTACATAGCGTCCGCGACGAATTTCTTGCCAGTATTTTTGTGCCTCGGTGTAGGTTTCTTCTTTGTGTTTTTCCACAATCGGTATGTAGGCTTCTTCAAAACAGTTTCCAGCGTCAATCTGAAATGCCAAAAGTGCGGCCCAATCCATGCTTTCATTTTCCTGCATATAATCGTAAAATAAGCCTCCTATTCCACGAGTTTCATCTCGGTGAGAGTTAAAGAAATAGTTGTCGCATGCTTTTTTGAATTCGGGATAATAGTTTTCGTTATGCTTGTCGCACATGGTTTTTAGCACCTTATGAAAGTGCATTGCATCCTCATCTACCACATAATAGGGAGTAAGATCGGAGCCACCACCAAACCATTGTTTAATTATTTCGCCCTGTTTATTGTACATTTCAAAATAACGCCAATTGGCATGT
>CAWVTK010000104.1:0-6746 GCA_963933205.1 uncultured Flavobacteriales bacterium | reverse complement strand
AGTGTCTGCTCCATGAAATGGAGTGGTAAGTGAATAAACTAATTCATCACCATCTGGATCTGTAGCACTGAGGTCTACAATAATGTCATCGCCCAAGCAAAGTGCCAGTGGCGGATATTCGTTAAAGGACGGGCTGCTGTTGCAATCCGAAATAAGTTCTGAGCCAGGAATGTTTGTGGTATACGTATTTCCATAAACCCCAGGGGTATCTACATTTATAATGGAAGGATTTCTGCAACAACGTTGGTAAGCTAATTGGTAGCCACCCACAATTGGTGGCAGCTCTACTACTACCGTATAAATTCCTCTAAGTACGCAAAGATCTGTTGGGAGTGCCAAACATTCGTTTCCTACCGTTTCATCACTTAATTCTATAGATTCGGGATCTGTTATTGGGATAGAATCTATTAGATTGTTTGAGCTGTCGTAAATAGATAATGTTCCCGAGGCATCAAAAGTAATCCCAGTTGTATTACTCGGGCCACAATCAACATACATGATTAGAGTGATTTCGTACAAATTATTTCCCAGGCAAT
This sequence comes from uncultured Flavobacteriales bacterium, assembly GCA_963933205.1. GTDB lineage: Bacteria > Bacteroidota > Bacteroidia > Flavobacteriales > UBA7430 > UBA6772. The sequence continues at coordinate 6,210 of CAWVTK010000104.1, read as the reverse complement.
TGTAGGTCATTTCTCCACCAATTAAATGCGAAGCGTAAGAAAAAAAGCTAAGACAACTTAACACCAAGAGTAATACTACTTTTTTCATAAGATATGAGTTGCTCTAATTTCTACTTGATATGGTTAACAAAAACTATTCCTTTTTTCTACAAATCATTAACCCATCTCTTAAGGGAAGCAAGAGGTTTTCTACTCTAGAATCTAGTTGAACCTTGCGGTTGTAAGCTAGCAAAGCTAGGGTAGCTTTATCGCCCTTGTCTATTTCCTCAATTACTTTTCCGGACCACAAAACATTGTCGGCAATAATCCAACCACCCGGTTTAATTTTATCTATTAATAAGTCAAAATAGAGGGGGTAGTTTTTTTTGTCGGCATCTATAAACGCCAAATCTATTTCGAGTTTTAACTCCGGAATAAGCTTGCTGGCATCGCCAATGTGCTGAACTACTTGGTGCTCCAAACCTGCTTTTTTAAAATAACGCGTATTCATTTCTTCCAGTTCCTCATTTACATCTATGGTATGAAGCACACCATCTACTGGAAGTCCTTTAGCTAAACATATAGCCGAATAGCCCGTGTAGGTTCCTATTTCCAAAATGCATTTAGGCTGCATCATGCTACTTAGCATGGTTAAGAATTTTCCTTGTAAATTTCCCGAAATCATTCTGGGGTTAAGTACCGAGGTATGGGTTTCTCTATTCAGTTCTTCTAAAACAGCATCGGCAGCACTGGTGTGCTCCTTGCAGTAATCGTCTAGTTTTTTTGAGATGAATTCCATTTAAATTTCTTTGGGTTCGAAGGTAATAGTGCTTAAAGCTTCCTCGTCGAAAATTTCTTGAGCAACTTGCTGAAGCTCTTCTGCCGTAATGGCTAATATTTTGTTTTTTGATTCTTCTACACTTTCCACCGAGCCAAAAGCTTGATAACTTTTTGCAATGTTTTGCATTAGGTTGCAGTTGTTCTCTTGTGCAATTGCTAATTGCCCAATTAACTGTTGCTTTGCTTTTTGGAGTTGAAGAGGGCCTAGTTTTACATCGCGCAATTTTTTGAGCTCCTTGTATATAAGTTTAAGTGTTTTTTTTACACTTTGCGGTTCGGTACCAAAGTAAATGCTCCACAAACCTGTATCGCAATAAGTGGTGTAGTTAGACTCTATTGCGTAGGTAAAACCATATTTTTCTCTAATGCCTAAGTTAAGTCGGGAGTTCATTCCTGGCCCACCCAATAAGTTAGACAGTAAAATAAGTGTTCGGGCCTTAGGGTCATAGGCACTGTAAGCTCTATTTCCGATCATGCAATGCGCTTGCATAATGTCTTTTTTTACACGCAAATCTCTGGCTTGGTAGTCATTTATTCCAAGCCTTTTTCCATGGTTTGTGTTTGTAGTAACTTTAGCTAAGTGCTTTTCTGCAATTTTAACCAAGTTATCAAAATCAATATTTCCTACAGAGCTCAAAATTATTTCGTTGGTATGGTAATGCTTACCAAGGTACTCTTTGGTCTTTTTACTGCTAAAGTTTTCTAAGGTTTCTTTAGTGCCCAATATATTTCTGCCAATAGGATGTCCTTTGTAAACCAACTCTTCAAAATCGTCAAAAATGGCTTCAGATGGACTGTCTAAATAGGAGTTTATCTCATCCATAATAACATCTTTCTCCTTTTCCAATTCCTTTTCAGGAAAGGTAGATTGAAAAACAATATCGCTAAGTAATTCTATCGAGCGCTCGTAATATTCTTTCATAAAACTGGCGTAATACCAGGTTTCTTCTTTGGTTGTATAGGCATTTAACTCTCCACCTACATCTTCTAAACGACTTAAAATATGAAACGCTTTTCGGTTTTTTGTACCCTTAAATAAGGCGTGTTCTATAAAATGAGCCATACCTTGTTCGGTGGCAGCCTCATCTCTAGAGCCGGTATTAATCATAATTCCACAGTGAGCTACCTCACTTTGTATGGGATGATGAATAATACGTATGCCGTTTTTTAATTGATGCGTTTGAATTTTCATCCTGTAAAGGTAATCAATACAATGAGGTAAGTACACAGGCGTGTTCGAAAAATGGAACGTGGGCCTTGATCAATTAATTTGAAAATAGCGTAAAATTGTATGAATATTGTATTGAAGCCTTATCTTTGAATTCTAATAAATAAAATAACTGCCATGAAAAAATGTATTTCTTGCCTGAGTTTAGTTTTTGTTTTCTTGAGCTTTTCTCAACCTGTTGATGCACAAATTTTTAGGAGAAAAAATAAATCTAAAACAGAAAAATCTAAGAAAAACGAGTCGGCAGATAAGTACGAGCAGAAGATAAAAAACGCCGAGAAAATTGAGGGTCTATTTACCATGTACCGGGATAAAACCAAAGGAAATTTATTTTTAGAAATCACCAAAGATCAATTAGATAAAGAGTACATCCATTTTTCTTACATCGAAAATGGAGTTACTGATGCTGGGTTTTTTAGAGGGAACTTTAGAAATTCTAAGGTGTTTAAAATTCAGAAATACTACAACAGAATTGAGTTTATTCAAGAAAATACACGGTATTATTTTGATCAAGAAAGTGCCCTGGCTCGTTCTGCAGATGCGAATATAAATAGCCCGGTTTTAGTAAGCGAATCTATACTTGCAATGAGTAAAGACAGTACTAAGTTTTTGGTAGATGCTGATAAAATATTTTTAACTGAAACGCTGCAACAAATAAAACGTGCGAGCAGACCAGGATTTAAAGGTTTTCAAATTGGAAAACTAAGTAAGACTAAAACAAAATACCACAAACTTAAAAACTACCCAGAAAATACAGATATTATTGTTCAGTATTCTTACGACAATGCGCTTCCTAAAAAATCGGGCAGCTCGGCTGTTGCCGATTCTCGTTATGTAAATATTTTGGTGCAACATTCTTTAATAGAAATGCCAAATAACAACTACAAACCTCGTTTTGACGATCCGCGTGTTGGCTTTTTTACTACCAATGTAAACGATATGACTACTACAGATGTTTTGAATTACCGAGATTTAGTACACCGTTGGAATTTAGTTAAAAAGGATTCCAGTTTAGTCTTGTCTGAACCTATAGAACCTCTTGTGTATTGGATTGAAAATACAACTCCTGTAGCCTTAAGATCTATTATTAAAGAAGGCGTAGAGTCTTGGAGTTTGGCTTTTGAAAGTGCGGGCTTTAAAAATGCTGTTCAAGTTAAAATTCAACCCGATGATGCCGAATGGGATGCCGGAGATATTCGATACAACGTACTGCGATGGACTTCCTCGCCTAAGCCTCCTTTTGGTGGTTATGGGCCAAGTTTTGTGAATCCGAAAACCGGACAAATTTTAGGAGCCGATATTATGCTGGAATGGATTTACATTACCAAAAGAATTCAACAAGGAGAGCTGTTCGAAAATACAGCCTTGTTTTTAGAACAAGACAATCCTATGGACGAGCATTATTGCTCTGCATCTGCTTTAATGCAATCGAATAACCTTTTTGCACACAATGCCGTAGATGCTTTGGAGCTTTCTGAGGCGAGTAAGGAAACATTAATAAGAGAATCTATAAGACGACTCGTATTGCACGAAGTAGGACATACCTTAGGCCTTAACCATAACTTTAAAGGATCTAATTTATTGACGTACGAAGAGATCTTAAATAAAGAAACCACCTATGAGAAAGGTTTGTGTTCCAGCGTTATGGAGTATCCATCGATAAACTTTAGTTTAGAAGCAGAAAATCAAGGATTGTATTACGATACCATTCCTGGAGCTTACGATCATTGGGCCATTCGTTTTGCGTACGCTCAAGTAGATGAAGACGGATTAAAGGCCATTTTAGATGAAAGCACCAAGCACGAGCATGGTTTTGCAAACGATGCAGATGATATGCGTGGTACTGGTAAAGGAATGGATCCAGATGCAATGATTTACGATTTAACCTCGGATCCTGTATTGTATGCAATCGACAGAATTAAACTGGTAAATAAAATCTTTCCATCTGTTTTGGATAAATACCTTAAAGATGGAGCCTCTCATCAAGAGGTACTCAACTCTTATTATACCTTAACTGGGCAATATGCTACGTCTTTAAAAATTATTAGCAGACAAATTGCCGGGGTAAATGTAAATAGAGCAATGGTGGGGCAAGATACAGAGGATAAGCCTTTTACTCCTGTGTCTTTAAAAGACCAAAAACAAGCAATGACGGCTTTAACTACCTATGCCTTTGCACCCAATGCTTTTGAAACTGCAGCAGATTTATATCCTTATTTACAGCGTCAGCGTAGAGGTTTTAGTACTCCTTACGGAGGCGAAGATCCGAAAATACACGAGCGTGTTTTAAGTATTCAGAAAATGATTTTGGGGCAGTTACTAAACCGAAATGTATTAAACCGTATGGTAAACTCTAGCTTGTATGGAAACGACTACGATTTAGGTTCGTATTTTAAAGATTTAAACAATGCAATGTTTAAAGCAGATAAAAATATGAATGTAAATAGCTTTCGTATGAACTTGCAAGTTGAATTTGTTAACCGACTTATCCGAGTATCTAAAGACAGCGGTACAAGTTCTCAAATTAGAACCCAAGTGTTTCGTTTATTAAACACAACGCTTAATGAAATGAAACGCTCTAAATCTCTCGGAGCATCTACCTTAGCTCATAGAGCTTATATAGCTCACCTCATCGAAAAGCATTTCGATAAATAAATAAAAAAGCGCCCAAAATTGGGTGCTTTTTTATTCGCCTTTGGAGTAATTCATCTTGAGTTTTATTAGTATTTACCTAGAGCTTAGTCTTCATTTCGCCAAATAGTTTTCGTTAAATGGACGAAAAATAGATGAAATGTTTTCAGGAAAGTTTAGATTGAATACTCTAATTTATGAATTAAAAAACAGGCCTCTTATTATTTTTATACTTAGTCGTTTTTTACAAAGTTTAGTAGTATTCCGTCTAAAGCGGGATTCTGGTCAATGGATAATAGATTAGAATCTAAATTTAAGTTAAACCATTGTCCGTTAATAACAATAGTACTGTCGGTTGCTGTATATTCATAAACGGCTTCATTTATACTACTAAAGGGTATGTTCTGATTAAATACAGTGTCTGCTCGTAAAACAGTTAATTGGTTTGCACCGTTAAACTCCCAAATAATTAGATTGTTTTCTAAAAACTCTATGCCTGCAAAACCTAGGTATGCCTCTCGTAAACTCCAAGAGCTTGCACTAGGGTTTTGGGTGTTAACTGGTTTCTCTTTTGTACAGCCATTAAACAGTACTGCAATAAAGATAAGTAAAAGGTTGCTTAGCTTTTTCATAAATTACTTATTAGGGACCAATAGTTGTTTTGTATCAGTACATTTATAAGGGCCAATCTTTTTGATGCTGTGTCTTCTTTTTACGCAACTGTTTAGAAGTTAGTCTGGAGCCATCATGACTCCATCCAGGAGGATAGAAAATGTATTTTATTTTTTCTATCCAGGTTACATTCATTTTAAGATCTTTAAAAATAAGTCCCCATTCATGAAAAGCAATGCGGATGGGATTGTAGGTTTTGATGTTTTTAACTAAGCCGTATATCGGCGGCTCCTCTTCGGCGATAAAAGTTCCAAACATTCGGTCCCATATAATCAGGATGCCCGCATGGTTGCGGTCTAGGTAGTTTGTTTGCACAGCATGATGCACACGATGGTGAGAAGGGGTGTTGAAAATAAATTCATACCATTTAGGTAGTTTTTTAATAAGCTCTGTGTGAATCCAAAATTGATAAACTAAGCTTATAGTTTTCATTAGCATGATCCATTCGGGTTTAAAACCAAGCAGAGGCATGCCTATCCAAAATAAAAACGAACCGCTTAAGTCTCCTGTCCAGGTTTGTCGGAGCGCTGTAGTGAGATTGTATTTCTGTGACGAATGGTGGACGCTGTGAGATGCCCATAAAAAACGCGACTGATGACTGATGCGATGAAACCAATAGTAGCAAAAATCTTCCAGTAAAAATAAGCCAACAATGACCGTGAAGCTCATTTCTAAATCAAAAATGCGGTATTGATAGAGTATAGAATAGATCAGGAAAATAGTTCCTTTCAAAAAAACACCAATGATAACACTACCTATACCCATTGAGAGACTACCTAAGGAATCCTCTTGAGTAATTTTTTTAGATTGTATTCTATAATAAATATACATCTCTAAGAAGACCAGTATAGAGAAAAATG
>CAWVTK010000103.1:0-6808 GCA_963933205.1 uncultured Flavobacteriales bacterium | reverse complement strand
AGACTTTGACTGAGCAATTACTTTGTTGTTTTTTCTAGAGTTTGGTGTAAAATCTTTTTTTAAGAACTCTTTTTTTTGTGAAAAAGCAGAACTTGAAAGAAGGAATAGAACGATTAATAGTTGAGTTTTTTCATAACAATAATATATATATATATAAATAATATCAAATGTAAGCGTTTTTTATATGATTGAACTAACAGTTGAATTTTAAAATATAAGAACTCCTTTTTCAACTAAAAATAGTTCGCCTAAGCCTTTACGGATTTTAAAAGACAATGCTTTTGTGCTTTTTAGAGTTGGGTCTACATATTAATAACATAAACACTCTATTTACGCCTCATTTTCTTTAATTTTGTAAAAGTTTTAAACGTATCAATTTTACACAACATGCTTAAAATAACACTGCTTTGTTTAGCGCCTATTCTGTTACTCTCTTACTCCTTAAACTCATACTTCAATTCCGACTTAACCTTGGAAAGTGCTTATAAAGTACTAAAGGTTATTGGACCTGTAGAAATACGTGCTTACAAAGAGCAGATTTACGCATCTTACACGCCCACTTCGTTAGACGATAGAGGGAATTCTTTTAGAACTGTAGCAGGTTATATTTTTGGAAAGAACAGTTTAAATGAAAAAATTGCCATGACCTCGCCGGTTATATTAAAGCCTACTAATAATTACGAAATGGCTTTTATAATGCCCGATACTTTTACGCTTACTTCATTGCCGGTGCCAGATGATCTTGCGGTAAAAATTTACCCAGTTTCTTCATCAACCAAAGCTGCCATTAGATATTCTGGCTATACAAACGAAGCTAAAGAAGCGGAGCATAGATTAAAACTGATTGATTTGTTGATTGAAAATAAAATCTCTTTTGAAAAGGATTTTGAGGTACGAGTTTACGATGCACCTTACAAGTTGTTTGGCAGAAGAAATGAAATAGTTGTTAGTATAAATTTAAATTCTGAAAAAATGTTGAGCTCCGATACTAGTGATAAAATTTATTTAGGTGGAGGTTGTTTTTGGTGTGTTGAAGCCGTTTTTGAAAATGTAATTGGCGTGAAAAACGTTGACTCTGGTTACTCTGGTGGTAAACTCAAAAACCCTACGTATAATGATATTGCATACGGCAATACCCAGCATGCTGAAGTATGTGAAATAACGTATGCTAAGGATGAGATTGATTTAGAAAGTTTGCTAAAAGTTTTTTTTGCTACTCACGATCCCACAACTCTAAACAGACAGGGTCATGATTTTGGTGCGCACTACCGGTCTATCATTTTATACAAAGATGAAGCTCAGCTTCGAGTTGTTAATCAGGTTATTAAGGAGTTAAATTCTTCTGTTTTCGATCAAAAAATTGTAACCCAAGTACAGTCTTTTGATGCTTTTTATATTGCAGACATCTCTCATCAGAACTATTATGAAAATAATAAAAATGCTCCTTATTGCAGTATTGTAATTTCTCCAAAAATCGAGAAACTAAAAAATGACCTAGCTCAGTATTATAAGTAATCAATGTTTGTGTAAACAATTTTTGATCTGGTACTGTTTGTATCCGTTTATAAATCAATTTTGCTTGCGGTCCATTTAGTGTGTATAATTTACTTTTGTATAACTTTTTGCAGAAAAATATATTCATTGTAATATTTTTCTGTATGTTTGCATAGTTATAAACAGAAAAAATTATACAAAATGAAAAAAGTTTTACTTTCGTTAAGCCTAATCCTAACAACATTAACATACGCTCAAACTGTAGTTGATGTAATTGTAGGTTCAGAAGATCATACCACATTAGAAGCCGCAGTAATTGCCGCAGGTTTAGTAGAAACCCTAAGTAGTGAAGGTCCTTTTACCGTTTTTGCACCAACAGATGCTGCCTTTGCATTATTACCTGAGGGAGCACTTGCCACTTTATTAGCAGATCCTTCAGGTCTTTTAACAACCGTGTTAACAAACCACGTTTACGCTGGCTCTGCACTTTCTACAGATTTATTTGACGGAATGACGATAACAACTTTAGCTGGAACAGAATTAACAGTAACCATTACCAATGGTATGGTATACATTGGCGATGCATTGGTTTCCGCAGCAAACATTGAAACAGACAATGGAGTTGTACACGTAATAGATGCAGTATTAGTTCCCACAATAGAAACAACTACTGTAGTTGATGTAATAGTAGGTTCAGAAAATCATACCTTATTAGAAGCCGCAGTAATTGCCGCAGGTTTAGTAGAAACCCTAAGTAGTGAAGGTCCTTTTACCGTTTTTGCACCAACAGATGCTGCCTTTGCATTATTACCTGAGGGAGCACTTGCCACTTTATTAGCAGATCCTTCAGGTCTTTTAACAACCGTGTTAACAAACCACGTTTACGCTGGCTCTGCACTTTCTACAGATTTATTTGACGGAATGACGATAACAACTTTAGCTGGAACAGAATTAACAGTAACCATTACCAATGGTATGGTATACATTGGCGATGCATTGGTTTCCGCAGCAAACATTGAAACAGACAATGGAGTTGTACACGTAATAGATGCAGTATTAGTTCCTGCAGATTTAAGTGTTGAAGAGTCATTAGATTATTCAAACGATGTTTATTTATATTCTATTGACGTATTAGGAAAGAGAATAAACAAAACAGTACTAAACACGATCTTATTTGATGTATACTCATCAGGACGTGTTATCAAAAGAATGTCAAGTGTTCAATAAACAATAATTCCCCTTGTTTTTAACTATTAATACTTGTTATAGCCACTCGAAAGAGTGGCTATTTTTTTGGTATACAGTCTGTATTAACTTTTTTGTTTTGTAGGTGCTGTTGGTCCTTAATTTTATTTAAATGTCTATTTGTGTTACTAAAGATTGTATCATTGTTTTTTACTAAATCAAAATTAAATAAATGGGAAAATTTAAAGCTTCTTGGCGCTACCTAACACTACTAATATTTGCTGCGGAATCAATTTTTTTCCTGCCCTACGTCCTATGCAGGATTTTTAGACCTACGGTTTTGGAAGTATTTGAGCTAGACAATATTCAATTGGGTTTGTGTTTTTCTGTGTATGGATTTGTAGCGGTATTGTCCTACCTTTTTGGAGGTCCGATTGCAGATAAGTATCCGCCAAGAAAACTAATAGCATTCTCTTTATGGCTTACCTCCATAGGCGGCCTAGTGTACGCGAGTTACCCAAGCTACTTTGTGTTAAAATTACTCTACGGATATTGGGGGTTTACCACAGTTTTTTTGTTTTGGGCACCTATGGTAAAGGCCGCTCGTTTGTGGGGAGCTTCTTCATCACAACTTAAAGCTTTTGGTTTGTTAGAGGGAGGTAGAGGTGTTGTGGGGGCTTTTATCGGAACAATTGGCGTGCTTATGTTTTCATTTTTCATAAACGAAGAAAGCACCAGTATTAGTTTAAACGAAAGAAGAAATGCATTTAAATATGTTATTTATTTTTCTTCTTTTATTGTAGCCTTTGTTGGCATTTTAGTGTGGAGGTTTATGAATATTAGTGAGGATTTGAACTCTAAAATAGTACTAGAAAAAATTTCTGTACAACGAATAACCGAAGTTTTAAGCTTGCCCTCTGTATTGCTTTTAATGTTGATTGTTTTGTGTGCCTATATGGGGTACAAAACCACAGATGTGATTTCTTTGTACGCCAATGAAGTAATGCTATACAATCAGGTTGAATCTGCACAAATTGCTACTTTTTTATTGTATGCAAGGCCTGCTATAGCTCTGCTTATAGGTTTATTTTTTATTCGATTTAATTCTACATTTCTTTTGGTAATAGGATTCGTCGTTTCTTTTTGTGCCTCCTTGTTGTTCTGTACAGGCATTATTACAAATACTTCAACAGGTTTGTTTATGATTTCTATACTCGCTTTAGCAATAGGTGTATATGGCCTAAGAACCCTGTACTTTGCTGTAATGGAAAAGGGCGAAATACCCTTAAAAGCTACGGGTACTGCTGTGGGCCTTATTTCTATAGTGGGTTATGCTCCAGATGTGTTTAGTGGTCCAGTAATAGGGTATTTATTGGAGCAATACAAAGGAGTAGAAGGTTATACTTATGTTTTTGCACTATTACTTTCTTTCTCCTTTATAGGTTTTCTAGCTTCTTGGAAATACCACAAATTATACGGCAACTAGTCTCGGGTAGGATCAAAATCTAAGCTACGGTGTTTGTAATAATTTTTTAGAAAAGAGAGGTGGCCTTTTGGCTCTAATATTTCCACTTTAACGGCTATGCCATTTATCTGCAATTCAAAACTAGCATCGCTGGTTTGAAAAGTAATTTGATTAAACCTTCCTACCAAAGCGTATTCTTCATTTACAATTCTAAAGTACATAGCAAGACCTTCTTTTTTTAGTTCGAAATTGCAGTGCAGTAAGTCGTTTGTTTTTCTTCGTCTTATACCAATATCTTCAGGAAAAACATCTACAATTCTGTATTTTGGAGATCCGTATATACCCAGTCTAATTTTTTCGAACAGCGGATATGATTTTCCTGTAATTTTCTCAATTTCTAACTCTTTTTCTTTACGATCGATACTGGTTTTAAATATCATGAGATGTTTTTAAGCGGATGAATTTATTTGAATTCTATTGATTGAACTTGTACATGACTACGGCATGGGGTAATGTTATTACGGATATAACGATCAAAGAGACTAAAGGTATTGAAATAGGAAGGTAATTTAAATAAGAAAGGCCAATGAGTATGCTTGACATTAAAATGCTAAGAATGGAATAAGGAGCCATGAGTTTAATGAGTTTTATTACGCTAAACTTTTTATTTAGTTTTTTGAAGAAAGAAAACTGATGTACTATAGATGGTAAAGAGTGCAGCACAATAAAATAGAGAGTGAAACAGATGATAAACGGAAATAGAAATGCGGTGAGGTGAATTACTGCCAAAAAGAATACTTCGGAAAGCAAGTTCTGGGATGTTATATGTTTACCGTAGTACATAAGTGCAAACGATGCAAGGCTGAGTACGTTTGAAGCCATAAAGATAGGCTTTACTATTTCGTGCTCGTAAAGAGCTAGAAAAACATGTGTATCGTCAAAAGAGGTCGTCATTTCTCCGAGCTCTGTAATATTATAGTAAATGAGTGTAAACAAAATACTGATGCCCCAGTTGAGGTAAATCAATAATCGAAGCTTGCTTTTGGTTTTAAAGAAAAAGTGAAGTTGTGTTTCTCCAAAATGAAATGCGGAAACCAACAGGAATGAAACGAGGCCTATACTTGGAGAAACAATCCATAGTAAAAGATATAAAACGATAGCACCTAAATAGTACACGTAAAATTTAAGCGGATTAGTTTCTTGTTTATTAAATGTAAGAAGGTGGTCTAATGTGCCATGTGGTATTCCAATGCACAGGAGTAGCAATGCGCTTCCCATAATTTGGAAGTCTATGGGTATGTTGCTGTATGCTTGTAGTACTATTGAAACAGCATAAGAACATACGATGTATATAAAGACGTAAATATTCATTGTAAAATAGAAAAAAGAGCAGGCATAGCCTGCTCTTTTTTATTTAGTGAGAGGGTACTTATTTAGACTCTGTAATAGCGATATTGTAAACCACTAATCCAAATCCAATTTTATTAATCGCATCTGCAATATTGTAGAATAAATCAACACTGTTAGAAGTCCATCCTAGAGCAGTGTTTAACCATCCACCATCCATACACATGTATCCAATTGGGTAAATAGCCCAACCTACAAGTACAAACCAGGCAAGTGTTCTTACACCTTTCTTAACGGTTTCCGAAGTGCTTTTTTCAGCAAGTTGTGCTACTTCACCATACCATGCTGTGTATAAAATATAAATGTATCCTATTGTAGAGATAACTCCCCAAGTAACTGAGTGAGATGTACTTCCTCCAGCTGGATTGAACGCTTCACCAATGTAACCTGCAACAAGCATCCATACAGAAGCGAAAATTAGTTTCCACAACAAAGATTTCTTTGCTCCAGCAGCTTTGGTTAATAAATAAAATTCAACACACATTAGGGGTACAGTTAAGGTCCAGTCAATGTACCTTAGGGCAGTAGGGTTTTCGCCTGTTGCCAAATAATAATCTCTCATGTAGAAATAATGCACAGCAGCAATACCTGTGATCAAAGCAGAGATTAATAAAGATAATTTCCATTTCTTATCTACAGAACTTCTTTCAAAGAAGAAAAAGATAGAAGCTGCGAACATTGCCATGTAACCTATAAAAAAGGTAAAAGCAACTGCATCCGTTTTTGGAATTGTTAAAACATCAAGTAACATAAACTAGTTTTTTTAGTTAATTTTTAAAATGTGAATAGTCAACATTTTTCGTTCATCAAACCTATGTATAACTTTTGATATAAAAAATTATACACAATGTTATTTTGAATTACGGCACTTAATTTTTTATAAAACTAGCTGCAAATCACGCCAATACTTATTTAGGCTGTTTGGTCTTTTATCGCTTTACAAGCGATTTTTAGTTTACTGGAATGCAAAATTGACTGATAATTCAGTAGGAATTCTATTTTAGGGTCTTTTTTTTAAATAAAAAACACCGCTAAATAAGGCGTTTGGATTCCAATTGGGCATTTAAAAGAAAAGCCGATTTTTTTTATTTAATCTATACTTATGGCATCAAATTGAGTAACCATTCCATTACTTAGGCTTATGTAAAATTCTATTGGATTGCAACAGACTTCACAATCTTCAATAAAGGTTTGGTTTTCTATACTAAAATCTACCAGCTTATCTTGGTATTCAAAACAATAGGGGCACATGTAGGT
>CAWVTK010000102.1:0-6847 GCA_963933205.1 uncultured Flavobacteriales bacterium | reverse complement strand
TTCGGTAACGACCTTTTTATCTTTTCTTTTAAACCAAACCATACTGCCTGATTAGAGTGTGTTAATATTATTTAAATCTTCAAAACATTGTTTTAAGCGTGTTTTGAAGGTAAGCTCACCTGCACGAAAATATTTACGTGGATCGTAATGTTTTTTATTTGGCTGATCGTCTGCTTCTGGGTTTCCTATCTGTGTCATTAAGTATTCTTGCTTGTCTAAAACATAATCTCTAACTCCTTCAGTAAAAGCAAACTGTAGATCGGTGTCTATGTTCATTTTTATAACACCATACGATATAGCTTCTCTAATCTCATCTATGGAAGAACCGGAGCCCCCGTGAAAGACAAAATCTACAGGATTTGCATCTTTGGTATTAAATTTATCTTGTATAAATGCTTGAGAATTTTTTAGAATAATTGGTGTGAGTACAACATTTCCGGGTTTGTATACTCCGTGAACATTTCCAAAAGAAGCCGCTATTGTAAAACGATTTGAAATTCTTTTTAATTCTTCGTAAGCAAAGGCTACTTCTTCAGGTTGTGTATATAAGTCTGCATTGTCAACATCGCTGTTGTCTATGCCGTCTTCTTCTCCTCCAGTTACGCCTAACTCTATTTCTAGAGTCATGCCAATTTTACTCATTCGTTCTAAGTAACTTTTACAAATCTCAATATTATCGTGTATAGGTTCTGCAGAAAGATCAATCATATGAGATGAGAACAAAGGTTTCCCATTAATTGCGAAATATTTTTCGCTGGCTGTAATTAAACCATCAATCCATGTTAGCCATGATTTTTGACAATGATCTGTATGCAGTATTACAGTAGCACCATAGAGTTCTGCCATTTGATGAACGTGCATTGCTCCAGATATACATCCGTTAATTGCTGCAGATTCATTTTCGTTACTCAAAGATTTTCCTGCAAAAAATTGGCCACCTCCACGCGAAAACTGTATAACAACAGGTGCATTTAACTCTGCGGCACATTCGATAACAGCATTTACTGTAGAACTTGAGGTTACGTTTACTGCTGGTAATGCAAATTTATGGTCTTTTGCGTATTGAAATATTTCTTGTACTTGGTCGCCAGTAGCAACACCAGCCTTAAATTTATGGGCCATTTTGTTTTATTTATGATAATTAAGAATGCAAATCTAATCAATTATTTAAAAGGGCTAGAAATATTCGGTTAAAAAGGGTAACCCAAACCTATATTCAGCTGAGAATCATTTATGTTTATTTTGTCCCACTGAATTGATGCGCTTTGATTGGGCTCTCGCACAGGGAACCCGATGTCGGTTCTTAAAATAAAATATTGAAAATCGTATCTAAGCCCAAGACCTATATCCAGCGCAATCTCTTTTGTAAAATCTGACCAATGAAAGTTTGCTGCTTCGTGTTTGTTATTGTTGGCTTCTATTTCCCAAATATTTCCTGCATCAATAAATATAGCTCCTTTTAATTTCCTTATAACATTAAAGCGGTATTCTATACTAGAGAGTAGTTTTAAACCACCGGTGTATAAAGTGTCTGTAGTGTTTTGCATTCCTGTAGGTCTTTTGTAAGCTCTCCATCCTCTTAAATCGTTTGGCCCACCAGCAATAAACTTCTTCTGAAAAGGCACCTGATTTGTGTTTCCAAACGCGTAAACAAATCCGCCCATTGCTCTAAATGCTAAGTTGTTTTTTTTATCTATTTCCCAATAATAACGGTAATCTAAGCTTGCTTTTATATACTGTGTAAAAATATTTTCATTTCCCCATAAATTTAAAGTGTAGCTAGGCTTTTCATTTTCTTGTAAAATGACGGTGCCATCGTCGTCTTTAATTTGGTTAAAGTTTAAAGGTTTTGCTAGCGCATATAAAATACTTCCAGAGGATTCTAAATGTACTTTTAGAAAACTGTGGTTTTTTAGTTTGTTAATTTCTTGATTGTTAAAACTAAAGGTGTAAGAACTTGTTGGAATTAATTGGTTGGAATAGTCTTTTGCTATTAAATATTCTGAGATGTTACTTAAGTCGGTTGAATCTCCTTCGAAATTAACATAACTTAAATTAAAAAGAGATAATTTATGAAGATGACTCAACTTAGCATTCCATTGGTATCCGAAATTACCGGTTATTGTATTTCTTGTAAATTCCGGTCTTTGTTGTTTTGATAGTAGTGCAGAGAAAATTGTTTTGGTTCTGTATTGTTTATTTAAAACAGAATTAAATTCAAAAGGACTTATAAGGCTTGGTATCGTTAAATCCAGAACCAATCCATTTTCGTTTATGTTTTTAAAGTTACTCGACCCTTTATAAGTAAGTTGAAGGTGTTCTGAGCCTTTAAATATGTTGTAATGACTAATTGAAGCCGACATTGAAACACCTTCGTTTAAGGTTGGGTTGCTGGTAGCCTCCGCCTCAACAGAATAAGCAATTTTTTTACCCGATTTTAAATAGATATCGGCACTTAATAAACTGCTCTCTATATCAGAACTTATCCTGTTAAATTCAATGTTTGTTTTCTTGAAGTTTTTCAGCTCAGAAAGTGATTGGTATGTTTTGTCTACAGAGTATTTAGAATATATAGTTCCCCGTTGAATCATAATTTTCTCCGATATTCTGTTTAAATTAAATTTAGGGTTAATACCGTAATATAAATAATTAATCCCTTCTACTTGAACAGTATCTGCGCTTAGGTTATCCTTTTTATTTATATGAATATTTACCTCACTAATTACACCAATTTTATGTTGTTGTTTTAAAAGCGTTCCATTTTCCTCAACTTCGATGTTCTTAATTACGATACTGAGGTCTACCTTATTTGTAGTTTGATTTGTATCGGCTAAAAAGTAAATAAACTCTTTGTTAAATTGATAATAGCCTCTATTTTGAACTTTACTTGCGATACGATTTCTTTCGTTTTCTAGGTCTTTAAAGTTATACGTTTTACCAACTTGTAAAATTGATTTTTTCGAAATTACAGTAAGTAATTCTTTGAATTTTTCGCTTTTAAGCTTGTTGAATTCTATTGAATTCAGTGTGTATTTACTTCCTTTAGTAACATCATAAATAGCTTTAACTCGATGTTTTTTTAATTTTGAACGAAAAGAGACTTGTGCGTCTAAGTACCCAATGTTATTATAGTAAAGCTCAATTTGAGTAGCAGATTTTTGTGCCAAACGGTAATTTAATACTACTGGAGCTTCACCAATTCGTTTAAGATAACTTTCTTGATTATCTGGTTTAGACAAATTGTAAAAGGCGAGGTATAAAGGGCTTATTCCCAAGAATTTTTTATTGGGTTGTTGCTTTAATAATCCATACAACTCTTTGTTTTTTATCTTTACTCCAGCATCTAGTATTGAGTTGCTTACGAGTAAATACTCACCCTCGCTAATGTATTTAGTCGATGAGCATTTAATAAGACTAGTACTTATTAAAATAAATGTAAAAAATAATTTAAATTTAAAGATTGCCTTCAATATTGTTTTTTTACAAATGTATTATATTGTTTGTTTGAATGTTTCATTTATCAATCAATTTTTATAGCTTCTAGTTTTGTGCACCATTCTTTTTTTTAATTCGCTATTAGCATTGAGTTCGCAATCTACAATGTGCTTTAATTATTCTAGGCTAAAAAAAGACATTTGTACAAACTATATGCTAATTTAGCTAAATGAAAGTAACAGAGCAGGAAAGCTTATATGATGGATTAGAAGAGCAATCCGTTTCGACTATATTGTATCAAATTAATAAAGAAGATGCTAAAATTGCTGCTGCTGTAGCCAAAGCTTTACCAAGTATAGAGAGCTTAGTTACTCAAATTATACCTAAGATTCAAAAGGGTGGAAGGTTGTTTTATTTAGGTGCAGGTACCAGCGGCCGCTTAGGTATTTTAGATGCTTCTGAATGCCCACCTACCTTTGGTGTTAGTTATAATTTGGTTGTTGGTATTATAGCTGGAGGAGATAAAGCAATAAGAAAAGCTGTAGAATTTGCTGAAGATAATTTGTCTTTAGGATGGGAAGATTTAAAAAGTTATAACATTACAGATAAAGACTTTGTTATAGGAATTGCTGCTTCCGGAACAACTCCTTATGTAGTAGGGGCCTTAAAGTTATGTAAACTAAATAAAGTTGCAACAGGAAGTATTTCATGCAATACAAACTCGCCTCTAAGTAACTGTTCCGACTTTCCTGTAGAAGTAGTTTTAGGCCCAGAATACATAACAGGTAGTACTCGAATGAAGTCTGGTACTGCTCAAAAACTAGTGCTAAACATGATTTCTACTTCCCTAATGATTAAATTAGGTAAGGTAAAGGGTAATCGAATGGTAGACATGCAGCTAAGTAACAGTAAGTTGGTAGATAGAGGGGTTGGTATGGTAACGAGTCTTACCGGTTTAAATTCGGAAAGTGCTAAAACCTATTTAATAAAATTTGGCTCTGTTAGAGAAGCCGTTAAAGCTTATGAAAATGGTAAATAAAGAGTTGTTGATGAAAGGTGTAAGCTTTATGTTGTATTCATTTCCTTTCTTTTTTGGAGGTCCAATGTTATTGTTTTACGCTGTGCAACAGGAAAACTTACTACTAAAAGTTTTGGCAGGTGTTTTAATGCTTACTGCTATGTTTTTAGCCGGCAGGGGATTAATGATTGTTTTAGAATCTTTTTTTGGTAAACGAAAAAAATAATTTAGCCTTTTTTGTTGTTGCTGATGTAATCGTACTGAATAATTACATTAGGATCAGTTATTTTTTCGGGTTTCAGCTCTTCAAAGTGAACTTCTAATCCGTCTAAACTCCGTAAGATGTCCTCTTCAATTTCCCAAGAATACTTTTTTCTTTGAGGCCCCTCATCTTTGTAGTATAAAGCCCAAAATAAGCCATTAAAAGCTCCAAATAAATGCCCTTCCCAAGAGATGTGTTCTTCTCGAGGGAAAATACCCCAAACCATACCGCCATAAATAAAAACTACAATCATAGAGATGGCCATTAATGGATTGTGTTTACGGATAAAGCCACTAAAAAACAAGAAAGAAGCCAAGGCGTATACAAGTCCACTAGCTCCTATATGAAAAGAGGGCCTGCCTCCCAACCAAACTAAAAGACCTGTAAATAGGATGGAGCAAAACCAAACTCGAACGGCCAGATGCTTATAGAAATGAAATAGTGTAGAACCCAAAACGATAAGAGGTACAGAATTGTTAAATAAATGCTTCCAATCTCCATGAATAAAAGTTGATGTTAGGATACCTATTAAACCATTAAACTCTCTAGGGTAAACACCAAAATGACTCAACCGAACACCGAAATAGGTGCTGTATAAGTGTATGAGAAATAATATAGAAACAAATAGCATTGAGAATTTCGCAGCTTTAAAAAGGTCTTTTATCATATTAATAACCAATTCTTTTTTGGATTACTTTGTCTGTAGTCATTATGTTTATACCTAATTCTTTTGCAATTACATCGTGCATATTTTTCTCGTCATGGTTAAAACGGCCATCTGCTACTGCAATATCTCTTATGTCCGACAAAAATATCTTTTTACTATCTGTGTTAAACCCTTCTATTTTATTGATTAATTTTGCGGCTTTAATTACCATTTTAAATTTCTCGGCCCCTTTTATGCTATGGTACCAATCGTATGTTTCATGGATTACACGGTTAAAGGCCACTATGTTTGATGGGTTTACTTCCATCCAAGAAGCTATTTTTCGCTCTATTTCTTCAATACTTTTTTCTGAGATTGAAGTATTGCTAAGATGTGCAAAACCTAGGTAAACAAAGCAAAATAGGTGATGTGGTGTTTGTTGATTCTTATTCATCATTTTTATTGATTATTTCGTATATATTCATCTTATTCAAATGTAGCAAAAGAAATTTTTATACTTTAGTCAAAATTAATAAAAAACTAGAAATGAACGAACATATTGTAATGCAACCATTTACTAGCGATTGGTTTCTTTGGAATTCGGTAACGCTGTTCTTTATTGCTTTAATTATCCTTGTTTCTCTAAAATCTAAATCAAGTTTTAAAACCAAACTTGCATATTTAATCGGTATTGTAGTAGCTCTTGAGTTTTTTTTAATTCAGTATTACTACATTCAACAAGGAATTTGGACTGTACAAGATTCTTTGCCTTTCCATCTATGTAGATTAATGTGGTTTCTCTCTTTATTCGCAATTTTAGCACGAAAGCAAATTGCTTTTGAGTTGCTACTTTTTGTAGGTATGATTGGCGGTATACATTCTATGTTTACTCCAGAATTTACGCATGGAATAAGCCCTATTTTAATGTTAGATTACTTTATTGTTCATGGAGGGCTCATTTTGATTCCTCTTTACTGTGTATTTGTTTTAGGGATGAGGCCACGAAAAAATGCTTGGTACAAGTCTATTTTATACTTGCAAATATTTGTAGTTGGTGTTGCTTTAATCGATTATTTTTTAGGTGCCAATTATATGTATTTAGCTCTAAAACCTGAAGTAGAAAATCCTTTTTTAATTGGCAATTGGCCTTATTATATCATTGGACTAGAATTGGCTACTTTGCTGCATGCATTTTTAGTTTATTTGCCCTTTTATTATAGAAATCATTTTTTAGAGGCTTAGTATGATTTTAATTGTAGAAAGTGGTTCAACTAAAGCTGACTGGCTTCTTTTAGATTCTTCAGCTGTTAAGCTATCGTTTAAAACAAAGGGTTGGAATTTACTTTTGTTAAACGAAATAGAAATGACTGATCGATTAGATAGCCTCAGCCAACTGATACCATTTGTAAACAAGGTAACTGAAGTTCATTTTTACACCCCTGGAGTGGCTTTAGAATCCTCAGCTGAGTGTTTGAAGAGTAGATTT
>CAWVTK010000101.1:0-6885 GCA_963933205.1 uncultured Flavobacteriales bacterium | reverse complement strand
CTGTACATTCCAAGATTACTTGAACTCTATTACCTTTCTTTGCCATTGCTCTTCTTTTTATAAGGCTGCAAATTTAAAAACATTTCTGCTAGTATACAAGCCTATTCTAGTTAATCTTTATTTTTTTCGAATAGAAATAAGTTTTCTGAAAAACTTACCTCCAATTTATCTGTATTTCCTAAGTTAATACGCTGATATTTCGACTTGGGGAAAATACGAAATTTCTTTTCACTTCCAACATATATTTCCAATGGCATGTTAAAATTATCCGCTTGCGCACTCCATTTATAGAAAAGCATTAGTTTACCCGCTCTTTTTTTAAACTTGTAGCTAAGTACAGGTAACTTTGCAAAAGCTAAATACTGATTAAAAATTGGTTTTAAATCCAGGCCTGAGGCTTTACACATAAAATCGATAATTTCGGAGCCATCGCAATTTTGTAAAGCGAAATTTTGTGCTAGATCTTTTAGAATAGAAAACCAAAGGCTGTCGTTATTAATCGTGTTGCGAATAGAGTGTAGCATCCAACTACCTTTATAGTACATATCTGTAGCATTGCCTTTATTATTTAAGCCATGCACGCCGTAAATTGGACTGCTGGCGTCTATAAATTCTTTCTGGTACAGTAGGTATTCGAGCATAGCGTTGTAGCCATAAATTTTCTCAACGTACAAGGCTTCCGTGTAGGTACAAAAACTCTCATGAATCCACATGTCAGCTAGATCATTCATACTTATACTATTTCCCCAGTATTCATGTCCCGATTCGTGGATTACTATAAAATCGAAATCCATATTTCCGGGATGTCTTCCTAAATACCCGGCTTTGAATTTATTGCCGTAAGCTATTGCACTTTGGTGTTCCATTCCTAAATAAGAGGTTTCTACCAAAGCATAGCCGTCGTTCCAAAAAGGATAAGGCCCAAAGAGTTCTTCGTATACCGCAAGCATTGGTTTAACTTGCTTAAAGTGAGCTTTAGCTATAGCTTCGTTTCCGCGTAGAACATAATAATCTAAGTCTAAAGTATCAAAATTAGAGGTGTATGCATCTTTAATATGAGCATAGTTTGCTATGTTTAAACTTACGTTATAGGTGTTTATTGGATACGAAATTTTCCAAGTAGAAATGCGTTTGTTGTTCTGAAAAACATCTTTTTCTAAATTGCCATTTCCTATAAATTGTACTTTATCTGGAACAGCAACTGTTACACGCATACTGTCTGGCTCATCGGATAAGTGGTCTTTACAAGGCCACCAAGATGAAGCGCCTAAACCTTGGCAGGCAACCCCAAGCCAAGGCAAACCCTCTTCGTCTTCATCCCAAACAAAGCCTCCATCCCAAGGAGCATTTTTGGCAACTACAGGAGTTCCATTATAATAAATGCTTATTTTTTCTTGAGAACCCAGCTCAAAACCCAAGGGAAAATCAACAAAAAATGCATCATATAATCGTTTGAAGGTGCAGGCTGTACCCTTATACAAAACACTGTCTATTGTTAAGTTTTCGAATAAATCTAATTGCATAGTATTCGAATTTTCTAAAACAGTAAAATAGAGGTCGTTAGAGCCACTAATGGATTTTAACTCAGGGTTTACCTCAAGAGAAAGATGGTAGTAGGTAACATCAAACCAACTTCGCTCGGCCGATAAGGCTCCTCGTAAACTGTCTTTTTGAGTAAAGGTTTGCGCAAAAACAGAAGTACTAATAAGTGAAAAAACAAGTAGTAATCGGCTCATAATTCAATTTTTGATTGTCAAACAACAATATCATTCCAAAGTGAACAAATAGACATCGGTTGGGATGGTACTTTTGAAGGAGAGCTGCAAGGCAACGATTCTTATAACTGGCAATTTACCTATACCATGGATGGCGAAATTCACAAGGAAGCTGTTTCATAAATAGACTTTGCAACCCGCTCAGAAGCTCCAGTGCCTCCAAGTAAAGCTCTTAGTTCTGTATACTGCTCTTGCATAAGATTCTTATGCTCAGGGCTGAGTAATTTAGTTAGTTCTGAAACCATATTAGGAACCGTTAAGTCGTTTTGAATTAATTCTTTAACGATTTGCTTATCACTAATAAGGTTAACCAATGAAATGTATTTAATATTGACTATTAACTGGGCAATTTTGAAGGACAACCAACTGGTTTGGTAGCAAACAACTTGAGGTACGTTAAACAAAGCTGTTTCTAGGGTAGCCGTACCAGAACTCACTAGAGCTGCATCGGCTTGCTCAAATAGTTGATAGGTTTTGTTAAACACCACCGAAATATTTGATTCTTTTAAAAAGGAGTCGTAAAAATCTTTTCCGAGCGCTTCTACTCCAGCAATCACAAAATCACAGTGTGGAAATTGCTTTTCAACCTCCAGCATTTTTAAGAGCATTTTGTTTAGCTCTTGTGCTCTGCTACCAGGCAACAAAGCCACTAAAGGTCTCCCCTCTTGTTTCCATTGAACAGCTCCAGTAGATTCTTGCGCTTTATAGTTTGCTACAGCGTCTAAAAGAGGATGACCTAAGTAGGTTACTTCGCAGTCGAATTGGGCATAAAAATCTTTCTCAAAAGGCAGTATGGCATAAAGCTTATTTACATACTTTTTAATGTCGTAAACTCTGTTTTTTTTCCATGCCCAAACCTGTGGCGATATATAATAATATACAGGTATGTTGTGCTGCTTTGCAAATTTGGCAATGCGCATATTAAAACCCGGATAGTCGACTAGGATTAAAACATCGGGTTTATATTCCAACACATCTTTTTTACAAAAACTTAAGTTCGTTAAAATGGTTTTGAGATTCATAACAACTTCTAAAAAGCCCATAAAAGCAAGCTCTTTGTAATGCTTTACGAGTACTGCTCCTTGAGCTTGCATTAAATCTCCTCCCCAAGCTCTTACGTTCATTTTAACATCTAGCTGCTTTAAATGGCGCATTAGGTTAGAGGCGTGTAAATCTCCCGAAGCTTCTCCCGAAATTATGTAATATTTCATAGGTTTCTTTTTGAGTTTTCAAGATGTATTCTGAAATACAAAGCGTCTTTCCAAATCCTTTTAATTAGCAGGTTCATACATCTTCTTTTACAGCAGTTGCTTCTATTTCCAGTAATAAATCCGGATGAATAAGATTTGAAACCTCAACTAAGGTACAAGCAGGCATCACCTCTTCAAATAAATAAGCATGCACCTTAGCTACCTCTTGCCACTGAGTTATATCGGTAATAAAAATACGAGTACGAACTACGTTTTTTAAATCGAAGCCCGCTTCTACGAGCGTGTGCTCTATCTTTTTAATAATGTACTCTGTTTGCAAGGTAATGTCTCCCAAACCAATAATTTTGTCTCCCTCAGAAGCCGTGGTTCCAGAAACCTCAAGTGTGTTTCCAATTTGAACAGCTCTTGAGTAGCCAAAAACTTTTTCCCAAGGTGTATTTGAGCTCCAATTAGTTCGCATTAAAATTCTAACATATTATGATGAATAATGTACCAAAAAGCCAAAATAAAGGTACTAAACAGCATACCTCTACCGAGTTTGTCTTTTTTGTATTTGGTAAGTATATTTCTAAAAATTGGGAAATTAATGAAAATTGCAATTACCTGCATGGTGGAAACTCTTAGCGGATTATGCTCTAAAGTAAGTTCTAGTAAACTTAGTATAAGTGCGTAAGAAACCATCGGGACTGCTACGCCTAAAAGTAAACCTAAAAGCAAATTGTCTTTTAACTTATCCATTGTTCCAAGATTTTAAGAGTTGAATCGAATGATGGGCTGTAAGATCGAACTGAACAGGTACAATAGAAATGTAGTTATTTTCTAAAGCCCAAATATCGGTGTCCGCTCCCTTATCGTGATTTTTGAAGGTGCCATAAAGCCAATAGTACACTCTACCTAATGGACTTACACGCTTTTGTATGTCCTCTTGCCACATTCCATCTGCTTGTCTGCAAATTTTAATGCCTTTAATTTCTTCTTTAGATACCTTAGGTATGTTTACATTTAAACAAACCGCTTTGGGCAAACCGTTTTCTAAAACCTGTTTGGCAATTTTTGTAACAAAATCTTCGCTTTGCGAAAAATCGGCCTCATGGGCGTGGTCAAGTAATGAAAACCCGATGGATGGAATTCCTTTTATAGCTCCTTCAATAGCAGCAGCCATTGTTCCAGAGTAAAGTACATTGGTAGAGGAGTTGGAACCATGGTTAATTCCCGAAACACACAAGTCGGGTTTTCTGGGAGCTAGCTTATTTACGGCCAATTTTACACAGTCTGCTGGAGTTCCTGAACAGGCATACTCTATTTGTGTTCCTCCATCTACAGTCACTTCATCTAAATATAATGGTGCCTCTAGAGTAATGGCATGGCTCATTCCCGACTGAGGGCTGTTCGGAGCTACGACAATAACATCGCCAATTGTTTTCATTAAGCGAATTAAAGTGCGAATTCCTGGTGCTCTTACACCGTCATCGTTCACCACTAAAATTAAAGGTCTTTCTGTATTCATAGTTTGCTATAATAGTTTTACAAAACTATCGTTTTCATTTTAATCACAATCCTTACATTTGTAAAAACTCATTCGAAAATTATGATTATTCTATTTATTGCATTTTTACTCATCGGTTGGGCAGTTCAATCGAAGCTAAAATCTAAATTTAAACACTACGGAGCAATTGCTATTTCGAGTGGCATGAGCGGTAAGGCTGTTGCAGAAAAAATGTTGGCAGATCATGGCATTACAAAAGTTCGTGTAATAAGTACGCCTGGTAAACTTACCGATCATTACAATCCAAAAGACATGACCATTAACCTAAGTTCCGAAGTGTACGAAGGTAGAAGCATTTCTTCTGCAGCAGTAGCTGCCCACGAATGTGGTCATGCGGTACAACATGCTACGGCATACAAGTGGTTGCAAATGCGCTCGCAAATGGTTCC
The DNA here is from genome assembly GCA_963933205.1 of uncultured Flavobacteriales bacterium. Lineage (GTDB taxonomy): Bacteria > Bacteroidota > Bacteroidia > Flavobacteriales > UBA7430 > UBA6772. Next base: position 1,964 of record CAWVTK010000101.1, on the reverse strand, counting down.
CGTAGTTAGTATCAGCTCAAAAATGTTAAACTTCATTTTCCTAGCCGGAATGTTTGGAATGGGTGTTTTACATCTATTTACCATGGATATGGTTATTCTAGCAGTTATCTTTTTCCAGGGGATGATTACCCTTTTTAGTGTAATTACCTTACCCGTAGAATACGACGCCTCTTACAGAGCTATGAATTGGTTGGAACATGCAGGTGTTGTAAATGCAGAAGAATTAGACGGTGCCAATGATGCTTTAAAGTGGGCTGCTCGTACTTATTTAGTTTCTGCCATTGCAGCTGTTACCTATCTCGCCTATTACGTATTAATGTTTATGGGTAATAGAGATTAAAAATAATTCATCAAATAAAATTTAACAACGCTATTTTAATAACTGAACACTCCCGGTCAGCTTTCGGATATTTCCTAAAGGATCTAACAGTGTTATTCTGTAATTATAGGTTCCTATTTGAGCTGGACTTCCCTTAATTGTACCGTCCCAAGGACGCTCAATATCATCTGTAATATAAACTGCTTTACCCCACTTATCAAATATCTTCATTTCAAAATTTTCTGCCCTAGTATTGTACAAGCCAAAAGAATCGTTTAGGATGTTACCATCGTTGGGCGTAAATGCATTGGGCACAAAATACTCGTTTGACTGAACTACAAAAAATTGACTTAAAGAATCCCTACAAGCAATGTCGTTTTCTACAACCAACTCTATAAAATACGTGCCAAAATCGCCATACACGTGGTGGACTATAGAAGAACTGTCTTCTAGAAAAAAACCGTCGCCAAAAGACCATTCACTCCAATTGTGCCCAATGGAATTGTTTTTAATGGATACCGTATTAAAATCCTTAATAACTTCTTTGGATCCCACTGAAAAATCGGCGTAGGGAGATCGTAATGTTACATAGAGTGCAGTTCCAGAAACGGTGCCTACACAATTATGAGCGCCTATTATATTGGTAAGCGAATAGGTTCCTGAGTCTCCAATAAAAACATGGTAAGCATCTTCTTCTCCGAAAAAAATATAATCGTTAAAATTGTTGGAATACTCAATACTAAAAGGACCTAAACCTGTAGTTGAAATGAATGCATTTGAGAAAGGCACACCTCTGCAAGTAGTATCTCCCCCACTAAGTATTGCCGATATTGGCGGATCTATAGCAATATAAATACTATCTATAGGTACAGGTGCTTTTATTAACTTCTAACCAATACAATCCTTCATTAGAGGCCAGTAGAGAGGAATCTGTAGAATTGTCTTGCCAAAGGTTAGTAACACTGTCAATATTGGATTGAAGTAAAATAGTACCGCCATAACATAAAGTGGTATCGTTACCAATGTCTAAAACTAAACGAACCGTATCTATAAAAATACTATCGGCAACAGTGCATTGGCCTTGATTTACTTCTACCCAATACAAGCCTTCGGTACTTACCTTTAGTGTGTCCGAAGTTGAAAAATCTTGCCAAAGATAGGTAGCATTATTGTTGTTTGCATAAAGAACTAAACTATCTCCATTGCATAAGGTGCTGTCGTTACCAAAGTTTAACTCTAAGTGGATTACATCTACAAGAACACTATCAAAGGTAGAGCATCCGTCTTTTAGAACTTCTATCCAGTACAATCCTTCATTGTTTACTAATAATGAATCGGAGATAGAACCATCTTGCCAGAGATAAATAGCACTGTCAATATTGGATTCAAACAGAAATTCTTCTCCATAACACAGCACTACATCATTTCCTAAATCCACATCGATAACATCAATAGTAACACTATCCGTAACAGTGCATTGGCCTTGATTTACTTCTACCCAATACAAGCCTTCGGTATTTACCTTTAGTGTGTCAGAAGTTGAAAAATCTTGCCAAAGATAGGTAGCGTTACTGTTGGTTGCTTCTAGCGTCAATACAGCTCCATTACACAAGGTAGTATCGCTGCCCAAATTTACTTCAGGGTC
>CAWVTK010000100.1:0-6992 GCA_963933205.1 uncultured Flavobacteriales bacterium | reverse complement strand
ACGTAACTTGTAAAGAAGTTAAATCAAACAAGCGTAAGGGACTCTCCTTTCCCTCTTTAGTTTGGTTGGATAAAACCTCAAAATCGGACTGAGACATTAAAGCCAACTGCTCCTCTGCTTTAGCTAGTTGAGTAAACTTACCAGCTTCGGCATTAAAAACAGTATTCTTATAGTTTGTTTGCAGTACCCAATAAGGACTGGGTTTAAAGCTTTCAATTTCTTTCTGACGGTTTACAATCATGGCCAAAGTAGGCGTTTGCACTCTGCCTATAGACAAAACTTGCTTGCCATTACCATAACGCAAGGTATACAGTCGGGTTGCATTAAAGCCTAAAACCCAATCGCCAATGGCTCTAGATTTTCCTGCATTGTAGAGTCTATCAAACTTTTTACCATCCTGAAGCTTGGAAAACCCTTCTCTTATCGCTTCATTCGTAAGCGACGAAATCCAAAGCCTATCAATAGGCTTCGTATTTCCAGCATGCTCGAGTACCCAACGTTGAATAAGTTCTCCTTCTTGCCCAGCATCTCCACAATTAATAACCTTTGTACACGAAGCTACTAAGTGTTTTATAATGTTAAACTGCTCCTTAACTCCCTTATTGTCTATTAACTTAATTTCGTAAGCAGGCGGTAAAATAGGCAAGTAACTCAAGTTCCAAGCTTTCCACGATGGATTGTATTCGTGCGGTTCCTTTAAAGTACAAAAGTGCCCAAAAGTCCAGGTTACTTGGTAGCCATTGCCTTCGTAGTAGCCAATTCTTTTTTCTTTTGCACCAATAACCTCCGCTATCTCTCTAGCTACACTGGGTTTTTCTGCAATACAAAGCTTCATACGTTATGGTTTGGTAGTGTTCGAAAATATAAAATTATACTATACTAATAATGCGATGTGAATAAGTTCTTATTAATTCGTCTTTTTTATAAATTGCAGTGCCTAAATAATCAAAAGGCTTGACATTTATTTATGAAGGAATACGAGTTAAAGAATTTTCTAGACGCTAAGGTAGAACTCTATTTAAAACCAGATTTTATTGGCGAAGATCCCATTGGTATTCCACATCAGTTTAGTAAAAAAGAAGACGTGGAAATTGCTGCATTTTTAAGCGCAACTATAGCCTGGGGAAGACGACCTATGATTATGAAAAATGCACGAAAAATGATGCAAATACTGGACAACAGCCCGCATGATTTTATTGTAAACGCCAGTGAAAAAGAAATAAATAAAAGTCTTGACTTTTGTCACCGAACTTTTCAAGGAGTCGATTTTCAAACTTTTATTTACGCATTAAGAAACATTTACCAAAACCATAAGGGACTAGAAGCTTGCTTTTATACCGAAAAGGAAGACATGAGTGAAGGAATTTCAAATTTCAAAAAAACTTTTTTCAGTATCGATCACCTAGCGCGAAGCCAAAAGCATGTATCCGATCCCTTAAAAGGCTCTGCCTCCAAAAGGCTTATTATGTTTTTACGATGGATGGTAAGAACCAACCAAGAAGGAGTGGATTTTGGTATTTGGAAAACACTGAATTCCAGTCAACTATCCTGCCCTTTAGATGTGCATACCGCAAATGTTGCACGCAAATTAGGTCTGGTAACCCGCAAGGCAAACGACTGGAAAACAGTAAAAGAACTCGACCAACATTTGCGGTCTTTTTGTAAAGAAGATCCGGCCAAATACGATTTTGCTTTGTTCGGATTAGGCGTTTATGAGAATTTTTAGCCTTTGAACTTTCACACTACTATAAAAACTTTAACTTTGCTTTTTAATGAAATTACTGGAACCATACTTCCTCTACGCTTTTCTGGCACTAGCCATCCCTATTCTCATTCACTTATTTTCCTTACAAAGGCACAAAACGGTATACTTTAGTAATGTATCCTTTTTAAGGCAATTGCAACAGAAAAAAAGCAACATTACCAAACTACAGAAACTGCTTTTGTTACTGGTTCGTTTACTTTTACTTTCCGCAATAATTTTAGCTTTTTGCGAACCTTATATTTCAAAAAAAGAAACCCTTAGTAAGCAACAAAACATTGCCGGAATTTACATAGACAACTCCTTTAGCATGAGTGCCAATAACGATAAAGGCCAGCTTATTGAGCAAGCAAAAAACAATGCCAGATCGGTATTAAAGGCGCACAAGGGCAAGGATAAGTTTGTATTTATAAGCAACGATTTACAAGGAAAGCATCAAAGGATTTTAGCCTACAAAGCCTGCCTGGAAGCTATTGACAATACTGTTGTAGTACCTACTGTTTTGCCACTTAATTTGGTGATAGACCGTTTTAAATCTTTGGTGCAAAATGAACTTAACAGCTCGGCAGAGCTCTACCTTATTAGTGATTTCCAAAAAGCATCGAGTCCAGAAAGTTTTTATGCTCAAGACCAAAATCTAAGCACGCATCTTCTGCCCTTAAATTCGTATCCTCAGTCAAACTTATCTATAGATACCTGTTATTTAGAAACTCCAAACCACACTATAAACGAACAAGAATGGTTGGTTTTTGAAGTATCAAATACAGCTAACCAAGCAATAGAAAACTTAAGTGTAAAGCTTTATGTTAATGGAAAACAAAAAGCCTTAAGTAGTTTAAAAATTGAAGCGAGTTCAAAAACTCTGGCTAAACTAAGTTTTAACAACCGCACAAGCGGCCATCAAAAAGCTTACTTAGAATTAAGCGACGCTAACGTAACCTTTGACAATCGTTTGTATTTTAACTTTGAAGTACAGGAAAGCACAAAAGTTCTCAGCATTTACGAAAAGAAAAGTCACAGTTCTTTGGCAAATCTATACAGCGACCCGCTGTTTAAATTTAAGCAGGTTTCTATGGGTGCATTTAACTATGCGGAGGTAAACAGTCAAAACTTAATTATTTTAGAAGATGTTATGGATCCGCCATCCGGATTAATAAATGTACTAAAAGAGTATACAAATGGAGGCGGAAATTTATTAATATTCCCTTCTGAAAAGCTAAATATAAGCTCCTTTAAAACGCTAGCAGATGCGCTAAACATTCCAGAATTTACCAAATTAAATTCGAAAAAAGTTAAGGTATCGGAGCTCAATAAAAATCATGTAATTTTTAAAGATGTTTTTGAAAAACAAGCACTTAACAGCACCTATCCTGAAGTGAGCAGTTATTATAGTTTAGCAAATACCTACAACAGCTCCAAAGAAAACATACTTGTATTAAATACAAACGAGCCCTTTTTAAATTCATACCGAAATGGAATGGGCTCAATTTATTTGCAAACTTCGCCTTTAAATTCAGCTGCAAACTCCATAGAAAAGCATGCTTTATTTGTGCCAATTCTATTTAACATTGCCACACAAAGTGCGGTGCAAGATAAACTCTACTATACCATTGGAACAGATCGGGTAGTGGAAATTAAAAAAGCTTCAAGCTCAAAAGATTGGCGCATCAAAAAAGACGATTTGGAACTTATTCCCGAAGTAAGAACACTTGATCATCAGGTACAAGTAAACCTACAAAACACATTACAAGAAGACGGCTTTTACAGCCTAAGCAACGGAAATTCGGAAAAAATACTCTCCTTTAATTACAACCGATTAGAAAGCGATTTAACTGCATGGGAGCTAGAAGAATTGGAAGAAAACAGTAACTTGTTTACACATCTAAATGTTTGGAAAAAAGAAGGATTAAAACTTGAGGAAGCATTAAAAGAAAATAGAAGTGGAACGCCTCTCTGGCGACTCTTTATTTTGCTCGCTGTTCTGTTAATATTGCTCGAAAGTGTACTGCTCAAAAATTGGAAAAAAAAGGCTCCTATAAACTTAGAGAACTAAAAGCTTCGTATGAAAATTCTCATTAAAAAAGCAACGATTTTAGATGCAAACTCTAAACACAACAAGCAAACCAAAGATATTTTGGTTGAAAACGGAATGATCCTGAGTATTAAGGATTGTATAAGTGATGTTGAGGCAGAGATAATTGAAGCAGAAAACCTTCATATATCTCAAGGTTGGACCGATTTAAATGCTCGTTTTGGAGAACCGGGTTACGAATACAAAGAAGATTTAGAAAGTGGAATGAACGCCGCAGCACAAGGTGGGTATACCCACATTGCACTCATGCCATCAACAGAACCTTGCATCCAATCTAAATCGGATGTAAGTTACCTAATAAACCAAAGCGCGCACAATATTGTAGACCTCCACCCTATTGGTGCTTTAACCAAAAACAGAAAGGGAGCGCAAATAACAGAAATGTTTGATATGCATCAGAATGGAGCCCTTGCGTTTAGCGACGATAAACACTCTATTGCAAACGCAAACTTAATGAAGATTGCCCTGCTTTATGCTAAGAATTTTAAAGGCCTAATCATGTCGTTTTCGTCGGAAACTAAAACATCCGAAAAAGGGCAAATGAACGAAGGACTAACGAGTACTAAATTAGGCTTAAAAGGGATACCTGCACTTGCAGAAGAATTGCAAATAACCCGAGATTTACAACTGTGTGAATACACCGAAGCTAAACTTCACTTTTCTACAATTAGCACAGCACAATCTGTAAAATTAATTAGAGAAGCAAAGGCAAAAGGTTTAAACATTACAGCAGATACTAGCTCCTACCATCTTTTATTAGACGATACCGAATTAGAAAGCTACAACAGTAATTTAAAAGTAAACCCACCCCTTAGATCTTTAACCGATATTGAAGGCTTAAAAGACGGTTTAAAAGACGGTACCATCGATGCCATATGTTCAGATCATTACCCTCAAAACATTGAGAACAAAAAATGTGAATTTAATAGAGCAGAATTTGGAATGATAAATTTAGAAACCTGTTTTGCTACCGCAAACACGGTACTTAAAGACAGGCTTAAGCTAGATCAGATTATTGCAAAATTAACCACTAACCCTAAATCAATTTTAGGTTTAAATACGCAAACAATAGAAGAGGGTAGTTTAGCAGACTTAACACTTTTTGACCCAAGTTTAAAATGGACTTATTTAGAAAAAAACATTGTTTCTAAATCGAAAAATAGTCCTTTAATAGGAAAAGAATTTACAGGAAAGCCCATTGCTATTATAAACAACGGGCAGTTATCTGTTTGTAAATAATCGCATTATTTTTTATTAATAGCCTAAATAGTACAATAACCTTGGGAACAAAAACAAACCAAAAACCCGCTTTAACGGCTCCCAACTGGATTCGGAAAAGTTTTTACTTATTAGAATTCATCTCGCCTTACCTTGCCTCAAAATTAGCTAACTTTTTGTTTTTTACTCCGATACGATTTAAAACACCCAAGCTAGAACAGGCCTATTTAAAAAGCGCAAAAATTACAAGCCTCACTTATAAGCAAAACAAAGTAAAAGTATACGAGTGGGGAAGCGGCTCTAAAGGCGTTTTACTCGTGCACGGGTGGTCTGGTAGAGCTACTCAAGTAGCGCACTTGGCGGCACCACTTTTAAAGGCTGGTTTTAAAGTATACAGTTTTGATGCGCCAGCTCATGGAAACTCAAACGGAAGACATTCGCATTATTTAGAATTTTCGGACCTCATAAGAACACTTAATGACAGGTATCCAGATATAGAATCTATCATTGGGCATTCTATGGGCGGATCTGCTTGCATTCATGCAATTGCACAAGGTTTAAAACCTAAAAAATGTGTTAGCATTGCTTCGCCATCTAATATAGATTGGGTTTTAAATTCATTTTGCACTCAAATTAATGTATCCACTAAAGTGGAGAAATTAATTAAGGATCAGATAGAAACTAAGTTTAAGGCAAACTTTGAAGACTTTAGTGTACGAACTTTGGTAAAAAAAATAGATACCCCTGGTTTAATTATACATTGCGAAAACGACAAAGATACGCCAGTGGAGCATGCACAAGAGATTCACCAAAACTGGAAAAACAGTACCTTAGTGCGGACCAAAAAATTAGGACACCGCAGAATATTGAAAAATAAAAACATTGCTCAAACAATCATCGACTTTTTAAAATCTTAACTATGCTTAACGCACTTCCTACACTAAAAAATACAGACGCTACTAATTTTTATTTATTAGCCGGTCCTTGTGCTATCGAAAGCGAAGAAATGGCTTTTGAAATTGCTGGAAAAATAAAAGAAATTACCGATAAACTTAAAATTCCTTTCATATTTAAAGGTTCGTACCGAAAAGCAAATCGCTCGAGACTAGATTCTTTTACTGGAATTGGCGATGTAAAAGCCTTGAAAATTTTGCAAAAAGTAGGAGCACATTACAACATCCCTACTGTTACAGACATCCATTCTGCTGAAGAAGCTGCTATGGCAGCTGCATATGTTGATGTTTTGCAAATACCTGCTTTTTTATGTAGGCAAACAGACTTATTGGTAGCGGCAGCAAAAACAGGTAAAGCAATAAACATAAAAAAGGGGCAGTTTCTTTCTGCCGAATCCATGCAATTTGCAGCTCAAAAAGTTTTGGACTCCGGAAATCCGAATGTAGCTATTACAGATAGAGGTACTATGTTTGGTTACCAAGACTTAATTGTGGATATGCGCGCAATCCCAGCAATTCAAAACCTAGGCTTTCCAGTTATTTTAGATGTAACACATTCCTTACAAACCCCAAATCAAAACTCGGGAGTTACCGGCGGTAAACCAAAGCTAATAGAAACTATTGCAAAAGCAGGAATTGCATCTGGAGCTGATGGAATCTTTTTAGAAACCCACCCAAACCCTTCTGAGGCAAAATCTGATGGAGCTAACATGCTCCCCTTAGATCAATTAGAAGCGCTACTTACCAAACTCGTTCGAATAAGAAAAGCGATTCTCTAAACTAGGGTTTATGTTTTTATGTAATGATGATTTTAAGATTGCGAGTAAAGAGAACAACGATCGTTTAATTGCCCTAATAAATAGCAATAAAGAGTTTTTTTACACCACATTTAATATTGCATTAACCACAGACTATCCTGCACATTAGATACCCGAACTCAAAAATGAATTTGCATTGTACATTGAGG
>CAWVTK010000099.1:0-7006 GCA_963933205.1 uncultured Flavobacteriales bacterium | reverse complement strand
ATTGCTGTACGCTGGTTTTCAAGACCAGTGCATTCGACCACTCTGCCATCTCTCCTTTTGATAGCGATGCAAATGTAAACGATTTTTCTAAACTTCAATCAAAAAAAAGATTAAATTTACCTCGTGCTAATAAAATTTTAAACCTACTAAACACTAGGGAAATGAAGCGATATAGCCTATACATAATTCTGTTTTTACTGTCTAGTTTTAACTCCTTGAATGCTAAAAATTTACAAGCGAGTTTTCAGCATTTTACATTCCAAAATAGGGAGGGTATATCCTATGTAGAAACCTATTTGTCGTTTTTAAGTACCGAAATTCAGTACCAAAAAATTGATGAAAACTCTTTTCAAGGTGCTGTTTTAATCGAATTATCATTTACTAAGGGCGAAGACATTGTTCATTTTGATAAGTATCTTTTTAAAACACCAGTGTTAAGTGATACTTTGCAAGCACAATTTTTTCTGGACAAACAAATATACGGTCTAGAGAATGGCGTGTACGATATTGATTTAAAATTAAGCGATCCAATGAGTACTAAGGAAGCCCTTAGTTCATCCACTCGTTTTACGATCGATTTTACTGAAGACGCTATCAGCTTCTCCGATTTTATGATTTTAGAATCTTATACAGCATCCGAAAGTAAAAGTATATTAAACAAATCGGGCTACGATTTAATTCCAAATTTGGGCGAGGGTGCTTATTTTTTAGACGATGCAGAAAAGCGTTTAGATTTTTATATAGAGTGGTACAATACACAAAAAGACACCAGTACACATAACGGGTATTTACTAAACTATTACATAGAAAACGAGCAATCTCATAAACCCATTACAGGTTTTAACAGTGTTAAAAGAAAAACCAAAGACAAGCAGCGCGCCTTTTTAGGTGGATTCGAAATTAGTGAACTGCCCTCTGGTAATTACAATTTAGTGTTGGCTTTGCTGAACAAAAAAGGTGTGGGAGTGCTTCAAAAAAGAGTCTTTTTTCAGCGCAGAAACTCATCTACCATTATGAAGCCACAAGACTACGCAAGCTTGCACTCCAGCTCCAGTTTTGTTAACGATTTCGACAATATAGAACAACTGGCCGAACATATTTCTTCCTTATTTCCTATAGCCACACAAAGAGAGTGGGCCTTTGCCTCGAATCAATTAGAGAAATGGGACTTAAGCGAAATGAAACAGTACTTTCACGGATTTTGGTACAACCGAAATCCTATAGATCCTGAACTGGCTTGGTTAAAATATTTAGATGGCGTAAATCAAGCCAATAAAATGTACTCTACCATTTCTGTAAAAGGATTTGCAGTCGACAGGGGTAGAGTGTTTTTACAATACGGAACGCCAGACTATATTGAAAATTCGGTACACGAAAATTACACCCTGCCGTATCAAATTTGGACCTATTATAAAATTGAAAAACTGACCAATAAAATTTTCATTTTTGCAGAAAGTGCTTTGGGTACTAATGATTACGAACTCATACACTCGACCATGTTAGGCGAAAAAAACAATGTAAATTGGAGAAACTTTATAAACCGAGAACGCGGTGCCGTAAAAGACCTAAACAGCAATATTGAGAACAGAAATATTAATTTAGATCTGAAGAACGATTTAGATGAAAAGGGAAATAGACTTAATCAATTGCCTGGAGGAAACTAATGTTAAAACACTTCAATTTACTCTACATTTTCTCTAAACTTATTCCATTTAGTCTACTTTATTTATGCGCTAATTTTATGGCATTTTTACTCCATAGAATTTTTAAGTATCGATTGCAGGTAATCCGTACCAATTTAAAAAACGCTTTTCCAGAATACAGCCAAGAAACCCTACGAACAATAGAAAAGAAATTTTATTTAAATTTTTGCGATGTGCTTCTAGAAAACCTAAAGCTCAACTCTATTTCTAAATCTAGCTTGCTTAAAAGAATGAAATTTCTAAACCCAGAGGTTTTAGATGCGCTTAGAAGGAAAAATAAAGGCGCAATGCTCGTAGGAGCTCATTACAACAACTGGGAGTGGATGGGCTTGTCTTTAAGTATTAGCTCAAAACAAGATCTGTATTCGGTATACAAACCACTAAACAATACCTACATCAATAGGCTCATGCTTAATGCGCGCGAGCGTTTTGGAGCTCACATCATTCCGATGAATGAGTTTCCTAAAGTGGTTTTGAAAAATAAAAACCGCGCTACCCTAAATTTAATGATTGCAGACCAAAGCCCTCACAAGAGTAAATTGGATTATTTCTGTACTTTTTTAAACCAAGACACTCCCGTATATTTGGGAGCAGAAAAGCTAATGAATGCCGCTAATTTGGAACTCTTATTTGTAAAAGTTAACCGCATAAAACGGGGCTACTACGAAATGGAAATTATTCCTCTAGCGAAACACAGCTTAAGTGAAAAAGGCGCAGCCACTCAACTACACCTTTCTCAATTGGAAAAAATGATAATTAATCAGCCAGAAAACTGGCTTTGGTCGCACAGAAGATGGAAGCACCGTTTAAAAAAGTAGCCGTACTAATTCTCAACTGGAACGGTTGTGATTTGTTGGAACGATTTTTACCAACGGTATGTAAATATAATTCAGATTTTGCAGATGTTATTGTTGTAGACAATGCTTCTACAGACCAATCTATTGCGTATTTAGCAAAAAACTTCCCAGAAATTCGCAGAATAGAATTCGATGTAAATTATGGTTTTGCCGAAGGGTACAACAGAGCTTTAGCCAAAGTAAAGCACGAGTATGTAGTTTTACTTAATTCCGACGTTAGGGTAAGCGAAAATTGGCTCGTAGAACCGATTGCCTTTTTGGAGAATAACAAAGATTTTGCAGCTTGCCAGCCAAAAATTTTAGATGAGAAAGCACCAAATAAATTTGAGTATGCAGGTGCTTGTGGAGGTTATATAGACCGCTTTGGTTATCCTTTTTGTAGAGGTCGTATTTTCGATTATTTAGAAGAGGATAAGGGCCAGTACGATACGGTAGAATCTGTTTTTTGGGCCAGTGGAGCTGCCTTTTTTGTGCGTAGAGAAATCTATTTACAAGTAGGCGGTTTGGATGCAAGCTTTTTTGCACATCAAGAGGAAATAGACCTGTGTTGGCGCTTTATTAATACCAATCATAAAATTGCTTGTATCCCACAGTCTACCGTTTACCACTTGGGTGGTGCATCGCTTGCCAAAATGAATCCTCGAAAAACATACCTTAATTTTAGAAACAATTTAATAATGCTGTTAAAGAATTTACCTCTTTATGCATTCCCTATTATTTACCTTCGCTTGGTTTTAGATGGAGTTGCTGGTGTAAAGTATTTAATAGAGGGAAAACCCACGCATTGTTGGGCAATTGTAAAAGCACACATTTCGTTTTTCTTTCGCATTCCTCGTGTCCTTTTAAATCGGAGTACCACCAAGCGCGTATCTTCTTCATTAATGATGTCAAAGTCTATTTTAGTAGAATACTTCATCAAAAAAAACAAGACCTATTCTGCATTAAAAATTAATTCGTAAATAATTTTAGTATACAATTTTAGTAAATCATTATTAAACAATAAAAGACGGATTATTGATATATAATTATTAATTTTGCACCACTAAAAAAACAAACATAAAATGGCTCAAAACAGAACATTTACCATGCTTAAGCCCGATGCTGTTGCGAACGGACACATAGGTGCAATTTTAGAAAAAATAAACGCTTCAGGTTTTCGTATCGTTTCTTTAAAAATGACTCAATTAACCAAGGCCGATGCCGAAGCATTTTATGCTGTACATGCTGCAAGACCTTTTTATGGTGAATTGGTTGCCTACATGACTGAAGGTCCTATTGTAGCTGCTATTTTAGAGAAAGACAATGCCGTAGAAGATTTCCGTACACTTATTGGTGCTACCAATCCTGCAGAAGCTGCCGAAGGTACCATCCGTAAAATGTATGCAGAATCTATTTCTGCAAATGCAGTACACGGTTCAGATTCTGACGAAAATGCTGCTATCGAAGGTGCTTTTCACTTTGCTGGAAGAGAAAATTTCTAGAAAATCTATTGCGTTCTTTTAGAATGAAACTATAAAAAGCCCATTTCGATGTATCGAAATGGGCTTTTCTTTTACCATTTATATTACCTAGTTCTTAAAAATAGAACGTATTTACAAATCCAGCTTTGCTTTTAATTTTTTGCTAAGTGCATCTTTATGCAAAAGTACCGAAATCGTATTCATTTTAAAATAAGCCTCAGAAACAAGCACATGTCCTTTAAATTCATCTAGTCCACGCTCGTCTCCCCAAGAATTTTTTACCACAAAGTACTCTTTACCGTCCACACCTTTTACCAAACCAACAATGTGCATTAAATGATCGTCGGTAACAGTATAATTATCAAAATTTTCCTGTCTTAGCTCCGGGCTAACATCCAATTCTTCTGCGGTAAGTTCAAAGTTGGGTTTATCATCTTTTAAAGGTACAACAGCCATCCCTTTTTTAGAGCTAAATCCACTGTTGCTCACATCGGCATCCCAAGCTAAGGTGAATCCGTTATTTAATGCAGCTTTTGATTGTTGCACCAACTCGTTAAGGTTTATATTGTAAAAGCTTCCATTAGCCCAGTTGTCTGGAATACCCAAAATAAAGCTACTGTATAAAGGCTTATGCGTATAAGAGGTAAGCGAGATGTAATTTGCAGCCTTAATATTTAAACTTTCAGCAAAACTTTTAGGACTGTACTGCTTGCCCTTGTATTCAAAACTAGTAGGGTATTCGCCTAAATAGACATCCAATAAGCAGGTGTAACCCTTTTTCCATAGCGGAGTAAGCTTTTTTCCTTTATTGGAAACAACAGCGCTCATATAACCTTCTAGTATGGTAGCTAGTTCTGAATGATTGTGTGTTTCTGATGTGGTTTGCAATCCGTTAAACACTTCATTTGGCACCATACCAAAATCATCTACGGCATTAAGTAAATCATGCCCCAAACTTCCTTCTCCGAACTGTGTTTTACCATGTCTTCTCACATAATTGTCTGCTTTACTTAGGTAAACCTGACGTGCAATAAATATTTCAGAAAGGTTGTGGGTACCTTTTCCTGTTCTAATAAGTTCCGACTCTAAAAAGGACGCAGTAGAAAAACTCCAACAAGTTCCTGTTTTACCTTGACTTTCTACCGGATTGGCTTCCCATTGTACAATGGACTGAAAGCTAAGAGAATCTTGAGCATAAGTAAAGTTTAGACTCAAGCTTAAAGCTGCAATACATATAATTTTTTTCATAGTTTTTTTTTGTTTCAGAGTTCAAAAATAGAAAAAGAGATTTAATATTGCTCTGTTTTAATTTTGAATTCCACTGTAGTTACTTTGTTTTATAGTGTTTCACAAATTTGCAATCAATCGAATGTTAAAACAATCGGCACTAATAAGTAGGCATATCTTTCTCTACTCGGCTAGCCCAGGCGTGTATGCCACCTTCCAAATTTATCAAATTTGTGTAGCCTTTTGTTTCTAGGTAATGCAGTACGTTAAGACTTCTAACTCCATGGTGGCAAACTAAAACGGTTGGAGCTTCTCTGGAAATCTCATCTATACATTCGTCAATTAAATTCATGGGTATATTTACAGCTCCTTTAATACGACAGATGTCCCATTCAAAGTATTCTCGTACATCAATAATTTTAAGGTTCGAATTTTGATTTAGCATGGAGCGCAGCACTTCGGCAGAAACAGAACTTGGTAGGGTACTATTGGAATCCGTAATTTTAAGATCGTATTCCCCTAATTCTGTAATTTTTACGGCTTCTGTTACAGCAATGTGTTTAACAGATAAAGCATAATCTAACATGTTTATTTGAAGTAGCTGTCCGTCTAAAGCATCCTTGTTTTTTAAAATAAGTTTTAAAACTTCGTTTGCTTGTATGCTGCCTATAAAGCTTGGTAGTGTACTAATAATGCCTGCTTCGGAAGTATTAAGTTCATCTTTTGCATCTTCTGGAACTAGACATCGTAAGGAAGATCCTCCTTTATGATTAAATACAGCAACCCGACCTGTAAATTGATGCATGGAGGCAAATACAATCGTTTTTTGTAGTATACAACAAGCGTCGTTTAGTAAGTAGTGCGTTGGGAAATTATCGGTACAATCTACCACAAGATCAAATGTGTCTACTAAATTTAGGACATTCTCTTTTGAGGCATAAGTTTGAGCAATCTTAAATTGAGTATTTGGGTTTTGAGTTTTTAATTTTAGTGCAGCTGCTTTAGATTTTGAGGCTCCAATATCTGTTTGAGAAAATAAAGGATGCGTTTGTAAATTTCGTTCTTCAACTTTAGCTCCATCTATAAGACCAATTACGCCTAAGCCAGCGGCAGTAAGTTGTTGCAATACAGTACAAGCCAAAGCACCTGTTCCAACTACTAGAACCTTGGCATTTTTAAGGCGTTCTTGTCCATTTATGCCAATTTCACTCAATTTTATGTGATTGCTGTATCTTGTAAGTTCAGTTTTACTTAAATGCATCGTTAATTTTTTGTAAATGTAAATATTTGCTGGAGCATAACTAACTAATCATCTAATTTTAAAAGGCATACATCTGTAAAATACAATATGAGTTTTAAAACTGAATAAGTTGTTTTGTTTTTTGTTTTTTGCTAAATAGTACTAATTTTTTTTTTAAGATGATTTTAAAAACAACATCAATGATAGCTATCGAAGTAGCTGGTTCTTAAAAAATTGCTGTGGTAAATGAATCTATATTGAAATGCATTAGTAGTTAAAAAATTTTGAAAATTGATTGAATTTAATAGATTTGCATTTCAATCAGTAAATATTCAATCTTTTAATCCAATTAAAAGTACTCAATAGCTTTATTCATTCCCCCCAGATTGAATTAAAAAGAGGTAAACATTTAGGTGTTTACCTCTTTTTTATTGGAGTAAAAAAAACCTTCAATTTCTTGAAAGTTAAAAGTGACTTGGCTGGGGCTCGAACCCAGGACCCTCTCCTTAAAAGGGAGAT
>CAWVTK010000098.1:0-7017 GCA_963933205.1 uncultured Flavobacteriales bacterium | reverse complement strand
GAAGTAAAGACTTTATTGAGGTAATGGATAAAGCAGTAGCCTTAGTTAATGAGCTTTTAGAGTTGCCAGATGGCTACTCCGTTCTGTTTTTACAAGGTGGAGCGAGTACTCAGTTTTTAATGTGTGCTATGAATCTGCTAAAAACCGAAGGAAAAGCAGCCTATATAAACACGGGTACCTGGTCTGATAAGGCAATAAAAGAAGCTAAAAAGCTAGGTAACATCGAAGTAATTGCTTCGTCAAAAGAAACTAATTTCTCTTACATTCCTAAAGACTATACGGTTGCTAAAGATTTAGATTATTTACACTTTACTTCTAACAACACTATTTTTGGTACTCAATTTCAGGAATTCCCTAAAGTTTCGGGCAATACTTTATTAGTTTGTGATATGTCTTCTGATATTTTTTCCAGAAAAATTGACGCTTCAAAATTTGATTTAATTTATGCAGGTGCTCAAAAAAATATGGGACCAGCTGGAGCTACTTTAGTTATAGTTAAAGATTCGATTTTAAACAAAACAGGAAGAGCTATACCTACAATGCTAGATTATACTACCCATATTAGCAAGGGGTCTATGTTTAATACACCTCCCGTTTTTCCTATTTATGTTTCTATGCTAACGCTAGAATGGTTAAAGAATAATGGAGGCATAAATTGGATTGAAAGTATCAATCATTCCAAAGCAAATTTACTATACAATGAAATTGATTCTAACCCAAATTTTAAAGGTATTGCTGCACTAGAAGACCGCTCTAAGATGAATGTAACTTTTGTTTTAACCGACGAAAGTAAACAAGAAACCTTCGATATAATGTGCAAGGATGCAGGAATAAATGGTCTTAAAGGACATCGTTCTGTTGGGGGCTATAGAGCTTCTATATACAATGCCCTTCCATTAGAAAGTGTTCAGGTTTTGGTGGATGTAATGCGAAAATTAGCTTAAAATGTCCTTAAAACTTACACAACTTTTAGATACGCAGGGAAAAACAATCAGCCCACAATTAGATGAAAAAGTCAAAAATTATTTAATTGACATCGACGGCACAATAACAGAAGATGTTCCGAACGAAGAACCTGAAAGAATGGTTACTTGTGAGCCTTGGATAGACGCGCGAGAAATACTAAACGAATGGTATGATCAAGGGCATATAATCACCTTTTTCACTTCCAGAACAGAAGATACAAGAACAGTTACTTTAACTTGGTTAAACAAGCACAACTTTAAATTTCATAATTTATTAATGAACAAACCCAGAGGAGGAAATTACCACTGGATAGACAATCATATAGTTAGAGCCACTCGCTTTAAAACAAAATGGACTCCCTTAGTAAAAAAGTCTAGTATGATTGAGGTTTTTGAAAACGACTTAGAAAAATAAACATGAAGATATTAGCAAACGATGGACTGGCAAAAAGCGGTATAGACGCTTTAAAAAAAGCAGGATTTGAAGTACTAACCGATACAGTAGCACAAGAGCGATTGGTAGAATTTATAAACGAAAATAACGTTTTAGGTCTATTAGTCCGATCAGCAACAAAAGTACGAAAAGACATTATTGATAACTGCTCTTGCCTAAAGCTAATTGGAAGAGGTGGCGTAGGAATGGATAATATAGATGTAGAATATGCACGCGAAAAAGGATTGCATGTAATTAATACACCAGCTGCAAGCTCAGCCTCTGTTGCCGAGTTAGTTTTTGCGCATCTTTTCGGTATGGTTCGATTTCTGTTTGATGCCAATAGAAATATGCCCTTGGAAGGAGACACCCGTTTCAAAGAACTGAAAAAAAACTACGGTGCTGGCATAGAATTAAGAGGAAAGAAAATTGGGATTATTGGCTTTGGAAGAATTGGAAGAGAAGTTGCTAAAATTGCAATAGGCCAGGGAATGGAAGTTCTAGCTCACGATCCTTTTTGCGAAACAGCAAACATAGATTTAAACTTTTTTGACGGACAAACAACCCGCTTTAAAATTGATACAATTGCGTTAAATGAAGTTTATAAGAATGCTGATTTCATTACGGTTCACGTTCCCTTTCAAGGCAAAGCTCTGATTACTAAAAAGGAGCTAGAGTTAATGAAAGACAATGTGGGTCTTATTAATGCAGCTCGTGGAGGTGTAATTGATGAAACAGACTTATTAGAAGCTTTGGAAAGTGGGAAAGTCCGTTTTGCAGGATTAGATGTATTTGTAAACGAACCTAATCCAAGTATGAAAGTATTAATGTCTCATCAAATTTCTATGAGCCCTCATATAGGGGCGGCTACGCTAGAAGCTCAAGATAGAATAGGAACTGAGTTAGCAGAGCAAATTGAAAACTTACTAAAATAAACGTATAAAACGCTCTCGTAATTGAGAGCGTTTTTTTTTAGTATAATTCTACAAAACAGCTCATAAATGAGCTGTTTAACTGTAAAACTGCAATACCAATATTTATCCTTATTTTTGACATAAATAAAATTTAATCAAGGAGATGAAAAAACTAATACTAAGTTTAACAGCAGCTATTCTACTAGCTTCCTGTGCGCAAACACAAAAAGAGGAAGTAAAGGCAGATTTTAGCTTTCAAGCAGAAACTTTTGCAGATTTAAAACTAATTAGATACCAGGTTCCTGGCTTTGAAAAGTTGAGCTTACAACAACAAAAATTTGTTTATTTTTTGAGTGAAGCAGGTTATGCAGGTAGAGATATTATTTGGGATCAGAATTACCGACACAATTTAGCTATTCGAAGAGTACTAGAAAATATAGTAAAAAACTTTACAGGTGATAAAACCTCTGAGGATTGGAGCAGCTTTTTAACATACACAAAACGAGTATGGTTTGCCAACGGAATTCATCACCATTACTCTATGGCTAAGTTTACTCCAGGTTTCTCAGAAGATTACTTTAAAACTTTAATGCAGGCAACAGGAACTTCTTTAAACGAAGAAGCGATGCTGGCTATTTTTGATGCTGACTTTGACAATAAAAAAGTTAACCTAGACCCAACCAAAGGACTGGTTTTAGGCTCTGCAGTAAATTTTTACGATGCAGACATAAACGAAGCTGAGGTAGACGCCTATTTTACATCAATAAAAGACAACGAAACTACAAGGCCAATTTCTTATGGCTTAAACTCTAAACTGATTAGAGGAGAAAATGGTATCGAAGAAAAAGTTTACAAACTTAACGGTATGTATGGTGAGGCGATAGCAGAAATAATTTTTTGGCTTGAAAAAGCTGTAACTGTTGCAGAAAACCAAGCGCAAGCAGATGCATTAAAACTATTAATTGCGTATTACACAACAGGAGATTTAAAAACCTGGGACGAATACAACATTGCATGGGTAGCCTCCACAGAAGGCGATATTGATTACATCAACTCATTTATTGAAGTATACAACGACCCTAAAGGGTATACTGGTTCTTACGAATCAATTGTAGAAATTACAGATTTCGAAGCTTCGGCTCAAATGAAAGTGCTTTCTGATAACGCACAATGGTTTGAAGACAATTCTTCTATATTGGAAGAGCATAAAAAGAAAAACATAAAGGGTGTTTCTTACAAAGTAGTATCAGCAGCTTCTGAGGCTGGAGATTCATCTCCCTCTACTCCTATTGGAGTTAACCTTCCCAACGCAAACTGGATACGCTCAACACATGGATCTAAATCCGTTAGCTTAGGAAATATTGTTTATGCTTACGCACAAGCCGGAGGAAAAGGAATGCTTAAAGAATTTTGCAACGACGAAGAAGAAATTGAAAGAGCAAAAAAACATTCAAAATTAGCTGGAAAATTACACACTGCACTTCACGAAGTATTAGGCCATGCATCCGGACAATTAAACCCTGGAGTTGGAACACCTAAAGAAACCGTTAAAAGCTACGCTTCTACTCTAGAAGAAGGTCGTGCAGATTTAGTAGCATTGTATTTTTTATTAGATGAGAAATTGATTGAATTAGGCTTAATGGAAAGTTTGGAAACTGGAAGAGCAGAATACGACTCTTACATACGTAATGGCTTAATGGCTCAAATGCAAAGACTAGAGCCTGGTGCAGACATTGAAGAATCTCACATGAGAAATCGTCAATGGGTTTCAGCCTGGTCATTCGAAAGAGGTTTAGAAGAGAATGTAATATCTAAAGTTTCTAGAGAGGGAAAAACCTACTTTGAAATTAACGATTACAAGAAGTTACAATCCATATTCGGTGAATTGTTAAGAGAAGTTCAGCGTATAAAATCTGAAGGAGACTACGATGCTTGTCAAGCTCTAGTGGAAGGCTATGGTGTTAAAGTTGATCAAGATATTCATGCCGAAGTTTTGGCTAGAGTTGCAGTTTTAGAAATCCCTCCTTACGGCGGATTTATAAACCCTAAAATGGTCGCTACTAAAAATGATGCAGGAGAAATAACCTCTGTAGACATTACCTACGTAAAAGACTTTACAACTCAAATGTTAGATTATGCAAATCGCTACAGCTTTTTGCCAGATTATAATTAAAGTATTCATGAAGGCAGCTAATCGCTGCCTTCATTTTATATAAAACATATGAATTACCAATACATAGAAAATATTAAAATAGCATTACAGTCTATAAAAGGACATTTAATGCGAACGAGTATAACTGTTTCTATCATCGCAATTGGAATTGCATCATTAGTAGGCATATTAACCGCTATAGACTCTATAGATTATGCACTAAATGATAATTTCGCTATGATGGGTGCTAATACGTTTACGCTTCAGGATCAATCCAGAAGAGCACGTTCCAGAAGTGATCGAAATACAATAAATCCGAAAATTGAATACAAAGAAGCCCTAGAGTTTAAAAATAAATTTAATCCTACGGCAGTTACTTCTATTTCGTACAGAGCATCGGGAACAGCAACTGTTAAGCATCAATCAAAAAAAACCAACCCAAATGTTAGTATTTTAGGTGTGGATGAAAACTACCTAAAAGTATCTGGCTATGATATTATGTATGGGCGAAATATAAACCACCACGACATCAGCTTAAATAGCAATGTTGTACTAATAGGTCAAGATTTATTTAAAAAACTCTTCGACTCATCAACCAAAGCACTTGGCAAAATAATTTCGATTAATAATAAGCGAGTAACCGTAATAGGTGTGCTTATGGAAAAAGGTTCGAGTATGGGAATGGGTGGAGATAAAATATGCTTACTTCCAATAAGTTATCTTCGAAATACGATGAGCTCAAATAGCTCAATAGCTGTTAGTGTTATGGCTCTTAATAATTATGAAATTGAAGCTAACATCGGCTCTGCTACCGGTATGTTTAGAAGTATTAGAAGACTTAGACCTATAGAGGATCAAAACTTTTCTATTACCAAAAGTGATAGCTTAGCAAAATCGCTTATGGACAATTTAAAATACGTAACCAGTGCAGCTACGCTTATCGGTTTTATAACACTGCTTGGAGCAGCAATAGCGCTGATGAATATTATGCTGGTTAGTGTTACGGAAAGAACAAAAGAAATAGGTACAAGAAAAGCTATTGGAGCTACCTCACAAACAATTCGACGACAGTTTTTGATGGAAGCGATTGTAATCTGTCAGTTGGGTGGTGTTTTGGGTATTATCTTTGGAATTCTTATCGGTAATATAACTTCTTTTATGATGGGTACTGCATTTGTAATACCATGGATTTGGTTGTTTGCAGGTGTTGTATTGTGTATTTTGGTTGGTTTAGCTTCTGGGATTTATCCAGCAATAAAAGCATCAAGATTAGATCCAATAGAAGCATTGAGGCATGAATAATTTTAGGATTGTGATGTCGTAAAGAGCACGTAAAAACATTAAACGTAACTATTGATAAATAAAGTAGTTTAATGAACTAGGTACTAAGATAAAAGCTTGTTCGCAAAATAATTCAACATATTCTCTACTTCTTTTACATTGTCTTTTTCTACTGTTATGTCTGTAAGACGAGGTAAATGTCTTGCAAAATATATATTATTGTTAGACATCTCAAATAAATTTGTTGCTAGAGTAAAAGGGTACTTAAAGTCTGAATTAATTTGAGATATAACCTGCGACACAGTAGTTGCTAATTGTTTGTAACTACTAAAAAATCCTTTGGAATTCTCAGTATCCACCTCTTTTGTATGGTAAGCTTTTCCGCCCTCTGAAATAACGATGTTGTGTAATTTACTTTCGTTTACATAATCTACACTGGGGTTTTCTTGAGATGCAGAAACAAAAGAATGTATAATAATTTCTAGTTTCTTTTTTGGATCATCTACATTTATCGTGTTAATTCTAATCAGATAATTTACCCACTCCCAATACCAATTTACCAAAAACAAAAGCAAGATATGCTTGTTCTCAAAATAACGGTATATGGAGGCTTCTGTGGAATTAATCTTTTCTGCTAACTTCTTAAAAGTAAATGCTTCAAAACCAAATTCATCAATCAATATAATGCTGTATTGAATAATTTTTCTTCCTAATTTTGAGTCTTGAGGCTCTTTTAGATACAATCCATTATTTAATGAAATTTTGATTTCTATACTCATTTAGTAATTATTGAAAATTAATTATTAGACGATTCAAATTAATTAGTCAAATCTAAACAATTATACTTCAAAAAATAATAGTAATACTATCTTTTATGAAAGTTTTAATATATTATTGTAAAGTATTCGTATATTTGCATAAGTATTAACAGAGATATTAAGACAATTTATGAATAAGCTTTTTTCAAATTTTAAAAACGATTTACCCGCAAGTATCGTAGTATTTTTTGTAGCACTTCCCCTGTGTTTGGGAATAGCCTTGGCTAGTGGCGCTCCCCTATTTTCAGGATTAATATCAGGAATAGTGGGAGGTGTAATTGTAGGAATTCTTAGTGGTTCTAAAATTGGAGTTAGTGGGCCTGCAGCAGGTTTAGCTGCAATTGTACTTACAGCAATAGGAACTTTGGGAGGTTACGAAAACTTTCTTGTAGCAGTTGTTCTTGGAGGAATCATTCAAGTAGTTTTCGGCCTATTAAAAGCAGGTATGCATATA